>JAYZAN010000107.1:0-18474 GCA_036339675.1 Nitrospinota bacterium | reverse complement strand
GAGTTTGCTGAAACGATATCCAGATTTCCGTCCAGGTTCAGGTCGGCGGTCAACAGGTTCACAGGCCCCTGTCCGACGGGAAGAACATTGAATTTGTAAAACAAATCCGGTGGCGGTGATGGGAGTTTGAACTCACAGGCTGGGAACCCAAAACCAGCCAGAAATAAAAACACAATCACGCGGAGATTCTGGAATCCCGGTTTCTTTCCCGATTTCAAGGGAAGCTCCATGGCAAAGATCGCTTAAAAAGCGGGTTTCTTGAAAAATTGAAACCCCTTGATTTTAATTCGTTACTGTGCAACAATCCGGAAACTTTAAGGGAACCTCGAAAAATTGTTCGTAGGCATAAGCATGCCCTTGCGGGGAAGCCCCGCTGGCAGCTTCATGCGCTCGGATCTGGCAGTGTGACGGATTCAACCTGAATAGAAACGTTCTCCCAACTTTTTGCGGCCCACGGCCGCCGAATTGCGAAAGCGCAGAATTTCGAGCTATTTGAGGCCTCCTTAAAATATCCACCTCGCTCCAGCCCATGAGGCTGGGGCTATTATGAACCCGAGAGGGGGAAAGAAATTGCGATCTTACCAGAGTACTGTCATCCTGAAGCCGGACTTCGACGAAAAACAGGTCGATCAAGCTCTCGAAGAAATCACATCCCTTATTAAAAAGAGCGGCGGCTCCTGCCTTAAAATTGAAAAATGGGGCAAGAAAAGGCTGGCTTATAGAATCAAGAAGAACCGGTTCGGCTTTTACCTGAATATTTACCATACCTGCGAAGCCTCCCTGCTATCGAGCCTGGAAAATGAGTATAAATTATCCAGTTCGATTATAAAATATCTGGTGATCCGGTTGGAGAAAAAAGAGCTCGAAAGGGCTATGGCCCGTGAAACTGAGAAAGAGGACGAAAGTGCCGGCCCAAGTGATAAGGCCAAAGAGGAGAATAAAGCCAAAACGATTGAAGCTGGTGAATAATGGCGAGTTTTAACAAAGTCCTTTTGCTTGGAAACCTGACGCGGGACCCGGAACTTAGGTATACGACCAATGGCGCGGCGGTGGTTGGTTTCGGCCTGGCTGTCAACCGCAAGTACAAGCAGGGAGATGACTGGAAAGATGAAGTGTGCTTTGTGGATATCACCGTTTGGGGCAAGCAGGGAGAAAACTGCGCCGAGTACCTGAGTAAAGGCAGCCAGGTTTTTATTGACGGTCGCCTTAATTTTCAAGCCTGGGAAACGGAAAGCGGGCAAAAACGAAACAAGCTTGAGGTGGTGGCCAATATGGTTCAATTTCTGGGCCGTCCGGGAGCCAAGAAAAATATCGCCGAATCCGATTCCACCCAACAGGAACCCCCGGCTGGTGACGATATACCCTTCTAATCGGACAACCTTTAATTTAGGGATTTAGATAATGAATCGATTAAAAAAGCGAAGCTTTTTTTCCCAGAAAATTTGCAGGTTTTGCGCGGATAAAATCGAATTCATCGATTTTTTTGATATAAAGGCTTTGAAACCCCTGATTTCCGAAAGAGGGAAAATAGTTCCCTCCAGGATTTCTGGAAATTGCGCCAAGCACCAGAGGAGTCTGACGATCGCCATCAAAAGAGCGAGAAATATCGCCCTTTTGCCATTTTCTGTAGAACACTGAACGGTGCCTGAAAGTTTTCAGCCTAAAGACACGGCGTTACCCTTAATTTTATTTTTAGTTCTTTTTGTGATTGTCGCTGTCCTTCCGCCCTTGGCGGTATTTGTCGGGGTTTTATCTCCGATTCCCCTGATCGTTCTTTATTTACAGAGGGGCAGCCGAACGGGTCTGGTTCTGGTGGGTCTGGTGTTTGTGGTTCTACTGGTTTTGATGGGGCCCCTGCAGGCGACGATTTTTTTCTCCGAATACGCCATCCTGGCGGTGGTATTGGCCGAGACTATCAGGATTCGTTTCCCTTTTGATCGTTGTATCTTTTTCAGCGCGACCGCATCCGCGGTCCTGTCGTTGTTTTTGATTTTTATTCTAGTGGGCGGCCAGGATAGACCGGTTTCTGAGTTTTTTCAGGAACAGGTTGAGAAACATTTTCGATTATCGATGGAAACCTTCGGGGCTTTGGAGGGAGACTCCGCCGATAAAAAGGCCCTTGAGGAGGTGGTTGAGAACACTTCCCGGATGTTCGCCTCTTCGTATCCGTCGCTGGTCGCTATCGGGTCGCTGGTTACCGCCGCGGTCAATTATGCCCTGGTTCGGTTTATCTGGACCCGTTTTTACGGTCCGGGAGTATTTGCCACGGGAAGCTTTTCCCAATGGATGCTTCCCGAGCAGTTTGTGTGGTTGCTGATCGCTTCCGGCACGACCCTTTTTTTGGGTGAAGGATTCATAGCGACTTTGGGATTGAACGTTTTTCTGATCATGGCGGTGATCTATTTTTTTCAGGGGCTCTCCATCCTGGTGCATTTTTTGGAAGTCAAAAACGTTCTAAAAATTTTTTGGGCCGTCCTGTTTTTTCTGATATTCATCCAGCCCCTCCTAATCGGGCTGGTAGTAGGTCTTGGGGTGTTTGATATCTGGGCCGATTTTAGAAAGCTGAAAGCGCCTCTGGCCGAACCCCCGGAATAATTAGTTGCAATTGTTGTGGGAAAGGAGTGAAATACCTATCATGAGACTTTTATTGAAAGAAGATGTTGAAGGTCTCGGCTTTTGTGGAGATGAGGTGACCGTCAAAGACGGATACGGAAGGAACTTTCTGGTTCCCAGAGGGAAAGCCATCGCCGCCACCCCAAAGAACCTGAAACAGTTCAACCATCAAAAGAGCATCGTTCAGGCCCGTGTGAAGAAAATCGTCGAGGCCGCCAAAACCCTTGCCGCCGGCATCGAGAAAGTCACCTGCACCCTGAAGAAAAAAGTGGGCAACCATGGGAAACTGTTCGGGGCGGTCACGGCGCAGGATATTGCCAATGCGTTGAGGAAAAACGACCTTGAGATCGATCGAAGGAAGATCCAACTCAATGAGCCGATTAAGGCCCTCGGCCAATTTAAGGTTCCTGTCAAACTCCATACGGAAGTCACAGCGAAAATAAACGTTTCGGTGGTCCAGGAACAGGAAAAATCTTAAGACGCTCCGGAATCCGGGTCGGAAATAACTGAGAATGATAAAAAGGAATAATATTTCTGTCTGAAGGAATTTGCTTTAAGTTCGCGTCAGGATTATGCTCGATGTTGCGGCCGACATTTCACTGAGAAAACTCCCCCCTTACAGCCAGGAGGCCGAGCAAGGTGTCCTGGGTGCCTGCTTCAAATCGAGCGATGCCTTCGCGAAGTCTGTTGAAGTCCTCGATGAGGGCGATTTCTACAAAATCAGCCATGAAAAAATTTTCACCGCCATGCGGGAACTATTCGAGGCCAATGAACCCATCGATGTGCTCGGATTGTCCAACCGCCTGAAGAAAAAAAATGAGCTGGAGGAAGTGGGCGGGCTCGAATACCTGAGTTACCTTGAAGATTTCGTTCCTACAGCAACGGCTGTCACCTATCATGCTAAAATCGTCCGGGAAAAAAAGATCCTTCGGGATCTCATCCAGACCGCCACCGAAATTGTCAGTAGCGGTTACGGGGACAATGAAGAAGTGGATGCGGTCCTGGACCGGGCAGAGCAATCCATTTTTCAGATTTCCGAGAGGCGTTCCAAAAAAAGTTTTTTCAGTATCCGGGAAGTTGTCAAAGAAAACTTCGTGGCCATTGAAAAGCTTTTCGGCAATCCGGGAATGGTCACCGGGGTTCCCTCCGGATTCAACGATCTGGACCATTTTACCTCGGGGTTCCAGCCTTCCGATCTCATCATCATCGCCGCCCGTCCCAGCATGGGGAAAACCAGTTTCGCATTGGATATTGCGCGGCATGCGGCCTTGTATAAAAAAGTTCCGACGGCGATTTTCAGCTTGGAGATGTCCAAGGAACAACTGGGAATTCGAATGCTGTGCGCGGAAGCCAGAGTCAATTCCAGTAAACTCCGTACCGGATACCTGGCGAAAAGCGATTGGCCGAAACTGACCTCCACTGCCGGAAACCTGTCCGAAGCATCGTTGTTTATTGATGACAGCCCGGCTCTGTCCACGTTGGATGTGCGGGCACGGTCACGACGGCTGGCGGCGGAAAATCCTTTGGGACTCATTATCATCGATTATATGCAATTGATGCAGTCCCGATCCAAGGTGGTCGAGACCCGGCAATTGGAAGTTTCGGAAATTTCCCGCGGACTCAAGGCCCTGGCCAAAGAACTCAATGTTCCTATCATAGCCCTTTCCCAGTTGAGCCGTGCCGTTGAGACCCGTATCAATAAAAGACCCCAACTGTCCGATCTCAGGGAATCCGGAGCCATTGAGCAGGATGCCGATGTGGTGATGTTTATTTACCGGGAAGACGCGTATAAAAAACCCGAAGACCCTGAAACCGGGATGGTTGAAATCTTATTGAGAAAACAGAGAAACGGTCCCATCGGCGATGTAAAGTTGATGTTCGAAAGCCAGTATACTCGTTTTTATAATTACTCGGAGCGGGAGGAGCCCCTGGCTTCCGATGAAGACGAAGATCTTACTTCCTAATCCTTCAAACGGTCCACGATGGCTGTTTTTATTCCCCACGTCATCGCCTCGCTATGCATTTTCTAAAATCCTGAATAGTGTTTTCGTGGTTATTTTTTCTCTCCATCCGGTAGGTTTATCGGCCCAGCCTTCGGGACACCCGGGAATCGGGAACCTGGCACCAAGGGAGAAGGCCGGCCTTCTTTTATTACAGAAGCAATACGATCGGGCCGTAAAAGAGTATAAAAAACTGCTGGAGCATGGAGAAGACGACGCCAATGTGGTCCGGGGGCTGGTCCAGTCCTACCAGGGCGCGGGCCGGCTCGAAGAGGCAGAAGACTACCTGAAAAAACGACTCGGTTCATCCCGTCGGCGGTCTTCGCTATTATATGGGTTGGGATATATTTATTACCTGACCCGGCGTATCAATCAGGCGGAATCATTTTTTTCCGAAGCCGTCCAAGGGGACCCCGCTAATGCCCTTGCCTGGAATAACTGGGGGGCGGCCCTGGCGGATAAAAAATTATACAGTGAAGGGATCGAGAAGGTTAAAAAGGCGATAGGAATAAATCCCTCAGAAATCATATTTTTTAATAATTTATGGAGAATTTATGATGAAATGGGGAGAAGGGATCTAGCTCTTGCCGAATTTGAGAATCATGTAAGAGATGGTCAATCAGTTCTGGCAAAAGGATACGGTCTGGCCCTCGCTAGGAAAATCCGTCAAGAAGGGTTTTCCCTTTACGCAAAAGGAGATTTGGAAAAAGCGGTTGAGAGGTTTTTAAATTTGGCCGAAATATATAGAAAAATAGACCACGTGTCTGGGCTGGTTCCGGCTTTGTTCAGCCTGGGGCTGTTGTATGATGAACAGGGAGAGCCTGATAAGGCAGAAAAATATTTTCAGGAAGTTCTGGCGATCAACCCCGGCCATATTCAGGCCAGGGAAAAAGTAAAAAAATAATTCATACAGGAACTACGGGGGCACCTTCCATTATTTAAGGAAGAAAATGGACGGGGTAGTACCCCATAACCCGATTTAAGGGGTGGGGAGATTATTTAAACGTTGACAAATTAGATACTTAACGCTACGATTGGCGGGATTTTGTCAATGATTCATCAGTACCAGAGGAGGGATAGTGGATAGAAAAAACGTATATACCATCGTTGTATTTCCCGGAACGACCAACTCACCTAAGAAAATTCAAATTCCCAAGCGCCGGTTGAAAATCGGATTGAGTGTATTTCTGGTGTTATCCGTCGGGTTGGGCGGGTACGCCATTTATTTTACCGGCAAGTACGCGAGCCTGATTCAGGGTCATGCCGAGTTGACCGAACTGAGAAGGGAATCGAAGGTACAGAAAATCCAGGTCGAGAGGTTCGCCCAGCAAGTTAAAAACTTCGAGACCGAGATGTCCCGTCTTGAGAGATTTGAAAAGAAACTTCGCGTAATTACCGCTCTGGAGAATTCCCCCAAATCTGTCGAGAAGAACTTTGGAGTCGGGGGCCCCTATGGTTTGACCTCCTATAGTTTCTCCACCTCCCTAGAGCGGGAAGCCCGTTCCATGGCGGAAAAACTATCGAATGATCTGGATCAATTGTCGAAGCAGTCTAAAATTCAGATTATCAGTTTCCAGGAACTCGATGAGTATTTTAAAAGTCAGAAATCCTTGTTGTCGGCAACCCCGTCCATATGGCCGTCGAGAGGTTGGGTGACTTCCAAATTTGGTTACAGGAAATCACCGTTTACAGGGCTCAGGGAAAAGCATGGGGGCTGGGATATAGCGGCACGGTCAGGGTCTTCCATCCGGGCAACGGCCGATGGAGTGGTGGTCGTATCCGGCAGGGAATATGGCTACGGAAATATGCTTGAGATCGATCATGGTTATGGAATCATGACGCGGTACGGGCACAACTCTAAACATTTGGCCAAAGTGGGAGATCGTGTGAAGCGGGGACAGGTGATAGCCCTCGTCGGAAATACCGGGCGAAGCACCGGTCCGCATCTTCATTACGAAGTCCTTTTAAACGGCTTTCCGATTAATCCGAAAAATTACATTCTAGAAGATTGATCGGGGCCCCTGCGAAATTTTGTCTCTCCCGCCGGTGGATATGCCGGCCTGGCTCCATACTCGAATAATTAAACTGTTGCGGAACGAGGGGATGAAACTTCAGACTCTTTCCCTTGGGATAGGGGTCTGCTTGCCTTGAACTTGAAGATGCTCCCCGGTTCATCCGGTAAAAAATTTTCCTGTTAGAATATCCCTGCTAAAATTTCTTGGGGCGTTGCTTTCAATAAGCCCCTTTGTTTGTCATTAATGAGAGGTATCGCCTTATGGTCATAGGGCTGATCAAAAAAGTTTTTGGTACGCATAATGACAAGGAATTAAAGCGTATCCAGATCTACGTGGACCAGATCAACCAGTTGGAAAGCCGGGTCCAGGGCTTGACGGACGATCAACTGCGCGCCAAGACCGGGGAATTCAAGGAAAAATTATCCCAGGGGGTTTCTTTGGAAGACATCCTTCCGGAGACTTTTGCGGTTGTTCGGGAAACCAGCCTCCGCACGTTGAACATGAGACATTTCGACGTTCAATTGGTCGGAGGAGCGGTGTTGCATGAAGGAAAGATAGCGGAGATGAAAACCGGGGAGGGAAAAACCCTTATGGCCACCCTGCCGGTCTATCTCAATGCCC
Source organism: Nitrospinota bacterium (assembly GCA_036339675.1). Lineage (GTDB taxonomy): Bacteria > Nitrospinota > Nitrospinia > Nitrospinales > VA-1 > JAYZAN01. The sequence goes on along the minus strand of JAYZAN010000107.1, from coordinate 11,225 downwards.
TGACCGGAGAAGGCGTCCAAGTGGTCACCGTCAACGATTACCTTGCCAAACGGGATAGCGAATGGATGGGCACCATTTATAAATTTCTCGGGCTCAGCGTTGGACGCATTTACCATGATATGCCCGAGGAGGAGCGGAAAGAGGCCTATCAGGCGGATGTCACTTATGGGACCAATAATGAATTCGGATTCGACTTTCTCCGCGACAACATGAAATTTTCAGTGGAGCAGTTCGTTCAACGGGAATTGAATTTCGCGATCGTGGATGAGGTGGACAGTATTTTGATCGACGAATCCAGGACGCCGTTGATCATCTCCGGTCCGGCGGAAGAATCTACGGATAAATATTATGAAGCCAACCGGGTCATCCCGCAATTGAGAAAGGAAAAACATTTCCAGGTCGAGGAAAAGAGCCGAACTGCTTCCCTGAATGAAAACGGAATCACTCTTCTGGAAAAACTTCTGAATGTGGATAACCTTTACGAGCCCTCGAACATAGAAATCCTTCATTGCGTAAACCAGGCCTTGAAGGCCCACGCCCTGTTTAAAAACGAGGTCGATTATGTGGTGAAAGAGGACCAGGTCATTATCATTGACGAGTTCACCGGCCGGATGATGCCGGGCAGAAGGTACAGCGATGGTTTGCATCAAGCGCTGGAAGCCAAAGAGGGGGTCAAAATCGAGAATGAGAACCAGACCCTGGCAAGCATCACATTCCAAAATTATTTCAGGATGTATGACAAGTTGGGGGGCATGACCGGAACCGCGGAAACGGAAGCGGAGGAGTTCCAGGCCATTTATAAGCTGGAGGTGGTTGTCGTTCCCACGAACATGGAAATGATCCGGGAAGATTTCCCGGATTGCATTTACCGAACTGAAAAAGAAAAATTCGAAGCCGTTATTTCCGAGATTCGTGAACTCAATGAGAGGGGACAACCGGTTCTCGTGGGGACCATTTCGATTGAAAAATCGGAATTGCTGAGTAAGTACCTTAAAAAACACGGCATAGTGCATAATGTTCTCAATGCCAAACATCATGAGCGGGAAGCGGAGATCATATCCAAGGCTGGCCAGAAAAGGGCGGTCACCATTGCCACCAACATGGCTGGTAGGGGAACGGACATCGTTTTGGGAGACGGGATCGCCGATCTGGGAGGACTTCATATTCTCGGGACGGAACGTCACGAAAGCCGAAGAATCGATAATCAGCTGCGGGGCCGTTCCGGAAGGCAGGGGGATATGGGATCGTCCAGGTTTTACCTTTCCCTCGAGGATGATCTGATGCGGATCTTTGGGTCGGACAAAATTTCAGGCATCATGGAAAAGCTCGGGATGGAAAACGGCCAGCCCATCGAGCATAACATGGTTTCCAAAGCAGTCGCAAATGCCCAGAAAAAAGTCGAGGCCCATAATTTCGATATTCGAAAACACCTTCTGGAATATGACGACGTCATGAACAAGCAGAGAGAGGTGATCTATGCCTTGAGAAAAGATATTATTTCCGGGGAGAACCAGAAAGAACTCCTGATAGAAATGTCCGAGGAGGTTATTGATTTTTTTCTGGATGACATAGCCCATGAAAAACTTTATCCCGAAGAATGGGATATCGAGGTGCTCAATGAGATCATGGAAAAGCAGTTTTCTGTTCCCGTAAAAAAAATCGGAGACGAGGAATTGCAGATTGATGACAATGTTCGACTGCACCTGGAGCATTGTAACCGGGGAAAATTACACGAGACCCTCATGAAGGCGGTCGTCGCCGCCTACGATAAAAAAGAAATGGAAATCGATCCGGGTATGATGCGGCATCTTGAAAGAATGATCATGCTCCAGGTAGTGGACGGCCTCTGGAAGGACCATCTGCTGGGAATGGATCATCTTAAAGAGGGAATCGGATTAAGGGGCTATGCGCAGAAAAATCCTTTGAATGAGTATAAGCGGGAAGGGTTCGAAATGTTCAGCAGCATGATGGGCCGGATCAAGGAAGAGATTGTCGAATACCTTTTCAAAGTACGGGTGGACAAGGAAGCCGAAGTCGAAATGGAAAAAAGTGAACGGAAACGCCAGAAGGTCGTGGAGCACAGGGGGCAGGGCAGGGAAGAATCCAAACCTGTGACCGTAAAACGGGCTGAGAAAAAGGTGGGGAGAAACGATCCTTGTCCCTGTGGAAGCGGGAAAAAATACAAGAAATGCCACGGCAGCTAGAAAAAAAACCTGTTACCGTTCCAACGACTCCTGGCATTCAATGCAAAGGGTGCTCAGTGGGAGAATTTGCAGGCGTTTCATTGAGATTTTCTTCGCGCAACTTTCACAAATGCCATAAAGGCCCCGATCAATTTTAAAGAGGGCTTTCTCCAGCATCTTTATCTCATTACGGTCCCGGCTGGAGAGTTGAAACATCATTTCGCGTCCTTCTAGGCTGGAGGCGAGATCGATTTCGTTGCTGAAACTTAATTCCCCCACATCCCGTTCTATGGCTTGGGAGGACTGCAGGATTTTCATGAGTTCCGCCCGGTTCTGAAGCAGTTTCTCCCGGATCTTATTGACCCCCGGTTCCAGCTTTTTGGGCCGGACTTCCCGGATGACTTTTAATTTTTTGGGTTTCCCGGTCAATGAGGATTTTTTGGCTTTGCTCTTGGAACGGGCTTTGGCTTTGCTCTTGGAACGGGCTTTGGGCTTGGCGGCTTTTTTTTTGGGAGTTTTCTTAGCGGACTTTTTCTTTGCCTTTTTTGTAGCCATCTCAAAACCTCCTGAAACTGTCCCACTCCTGGTGAACTTCTATAAAAATGGAAGCCCGACCATGATGTTCGCCATTCAGGGTTGACTTTTCAGGCCCGGAAATCCTTAAATTTCCTGTCCTCGCCTAAATTAGCCCAAGAACATAGCACCTGAATGCCAAAAGCACAAGAATTTATTTGGGATATAGATATTTTGAATCTGTTGAAAAAAAATCTTGTATCATATAACAGGCTAATTTCAAAGGGCTTATTCTACCAAGGATAATGGGGCCTTCAGACGGCTTCATAATCGACTACAACGGATGCCGAACAGAGAGATTTTATCAGTTCGACAACGGGAAGGTGGTTGGGATGGTTCATATAGGTTTTTAGCCCCTGCCGGTCGTCAAAATGGGTGGTTAAAACGATGTCATAACTGCGCGGAGACTGGGTGAAATCGACTCCAACTTCAAGATGACGTAGGACTTCAATTTTTCCTATCATACCGTTTAACGCTTCCACGGCTTTTTGGATATTTTCTGGAGTTTTTTCTTCAAGTTTGAACGTAACAATATGTTTGACCATTCGTGCTTTCTTTCCGGATTAATTTTTGAATATTATCGGAAACCATGATAGGGAAGGATATCATGGCCGATTCTTGTTGACCAGAGACATTGCAGGAAGGTAATGAGTATTATCTTTTTCACCTTCATGGATAAGTGGGGGGGGATCGGTATTGAAACCTGGGTATGGTATATTGATTCCTGTTTAGATACAACGGAACAAATCATTTCTGGTAAGAATCATGTCATGGTGGTTGGGCGCAGGCGTAGGATTTCTTCGGGGAGGGCCCGTGGGTGCTCTCGTCGGTGGATCAATTGAGCATTTTTTAACGAAAAAAGCCAAAAATACCCTGAAACAGGGTTTGCCGGGAATTTGCGATCAAGGCCTGTTTGTGGGATGTCTGGTTGTCGTTTTGACACGTGTGGCGATGGTCAAAAATTCTGTCACACAGCACGACATCGCAGTGATCTATAACTTTTTCATCAAGAATTTACACTACGGCCGGGAAGATTTGAAGTATGTGGATCATTTCATTGCCGAGACCCGGCGGGTCAACCCCGATCTCAAGCCGATCGTAGAGCAGTATCGAACCGCTTCCGGCAACCATTACAACCTGCTGCTTTTGGCGTTGGCCTACCAAATTTTGCTTTTTGAAGATTCTCTGTCTGAAGAGGCACAGCAATGTATCAATCAACTGGCCTGCTTCCTGGGAGTTTCCTATGAAGCCCATGACCGTCTCCGTCATAAATATTCCCTGGAAGCCCTTAAAACTCCTTATACGATTCTAGGATTGAAAAATTCTGCCACGGTGGAGGAAATCAAAAAAGCGTACCGGCAGTTGGCGGGAGAGTATCATCCCGACCGAGTCGCTCATAAGGGCGAGGGGTTTGCCGAAAAGGCGCACTTGAAATTCCTGGAAATTTTATCCGCCTATGAAGAGCTGGGAAAAATACACGGATTCAGTTAGAATCTCCGTCGGGAGTGTCGGGAGACCCATTTCCCTCCGCAGTGAACTGGAGTTTGCGTAAAATAATGGATTGGACCTGTCTTTTGCTGGCCTCTTTGACCGTCAACCGGTTTCCATTGATGATAACCTGTTCGCCCGGATTGGGAATTTTTTCCAGTCGGTCTATCATCAACCCGCCAAGAGTCTCGTAATCCCCCGTAGGCAAATTTGCATTCAGAATTTCGTTTATGGCGTCTATTTCCATAGCGGCGTCAATCAGAAATCCTCCGTCCACATAATTTTCATATTGCTTTTCAGGTTCGTCGTATTCGTCCTCGATTTCCCCGACAATCTCCTCTAGAAGATCTTCGATCGTGGCGAGGCCGATGCATCCCCCGTACTCATCCACCACAACCGCCATATGCAATCCCCTCTGCTGCAACTGCTTCAGAAGGTCGTCGATCTTTTTGTTGGGAGGGACATAATAGATCGGCCTGATCAGTTCGGTGATCAATGTGTTGTCCGCGGGCTGGTTCAACAGGTCGAAGGTGTTTAGGATACCGATAAGATTGAACATCCTGTCGTGGAAAACTGGAAGCCTTGAGAAACCAGAGTCGAGGGCTATCCGGTGGGTCTCCTCCAGGGTTGAAGTGTCTTTGATGGCATAGATCTGGACCAGGGGAACCATGCATTGTTCTACTGTGATTTCGCCAAAATTAAAAATCCGGTGAATCATTTTAATTTCCTGGACGTCGAGGCTGGACGTCTGGGATTCTAGGCTTAAAACCTGCCGGATTTGGTCGCGGCTGACTGTTTGACCTTTTTTCTGGTTTCCGTTTTCAATGGGTTTAGTGAAGATTTTGGAAATACCGGTAAAAAAATTAATCACGGGGAGGGACATTTTATAAAAGAAACGGAGAGGGTGCACCAGGACCGGCATGATCGTATCGGCGCGGTTCTGAAAAATGACCTTGGGCAGGATCTCCCCGCCGAATAGAATGATGGGGGAAATGATGACAATGGCAAGAATTTCTCCCGTATCGCCGAGGTGGGTGACCATATAGGCGGTGAAGACGGCGGTGCTTGTAACCACTGCAAGGTTGGTCCCGAGGGAGGTGGTTGCAAAAAGATCTTCAGGGGTTTTCAGCAAATTCAAAATTTTTTGAGCGCTTTTATCCCCCTCGTCGGCTTTTCGTTTCAGTTTAATCCGGTTGATCGAAATCATCCCGATTTCCGATCCGGAAAAGAAAGCCTCCAAGCAAATTACCAGGAAGATGAGTATCAAAGTGGAACCTAATTCCATTATTCGGAGGCGTCCTCCTTATCCTGATTTTCGTTTTTTCCGGAACCGCCGTTTTCCTTCAGGGTGACGTGTAATTTAAGAATTCTTGGCCCCTTCATCTTTTCAACTCGAAATTTGAAGTTTTCGTATTTGACGTTTTCTCCGGACCGGGGTATTCGTCCAAAAAGACCGAACACCAGGCCGCCGATAGTATTGTGATCGCCCTCCGGCAGTTGACTTTTAAAATATTCGTTGAACGCCGAGAGAGTCAGGGTCGCGGACAACCTGTACCGGTTGTCGCGGATCTTGAGTACGGGAGATTCTTCCTGACGCATTTCGCTATCAATTTCGCCAACAAGTTCTTCGAGAATGTCTTCCAGCGTGACCAGTCCGCAGAGACTTCCGAATTCATCCAGGATGATGGCCATGTGGCGTTTTATTTTCCGAAATTCCTGGAGCAATTCCTTGACCTTTTTTGATTTTGGAACGGAAAAAATAGGCCGGATGACATTGTTAAGGTTAAAGTTTTCCCTGGGGAGGCTCTTAAAACGGTTGAGGTCCTTGGTGAACAACACTCCTAATATATTTTCTTCTTCCTGGTCAAACACGGGCACCCGGGAGTAAAAATTTTCTATGATTTTAGGAAGGATATCATCCAGACCATCTCCTATATGAACGGTGAACATGTCTATTTTCGGAACCATGATGTCCCCGACGGTGGTTTCTCCAAATTTGATGACGTTATGGATCAGGGTGCTTTCTTCGGAATCGATGGTGCCTTCCCCTTCACCCACCTGGACCATGGTTTTGAATTCTTCATCTGTGATGATCGGTTTTTTGCGCAGAAGCGAATTAAAACCCAGATCGGAAATAAGTTTTTCAGTAACTTTAGAAAAGAATTTCTGGATAGGCTGAACTAATTTTGAAAAAAAGGCTAGGGGATAAGCGGCGAACAGGGAATAAGACTGGGCAAATTTCAGGGACATGGATTTGGGAACGATTTCTCCAAAAATAAGCAGGAGGAAGGTGGCCGCTCCGATGGCTATGCCAATGCCCCAGTCCCCGAATAAGAGCAGGGCGATGGAGGTGGTGATCACCGAAATGGCGATATTGACCAGCTCGTTGCCAATATAAATGGTGATGAGAAGCTCTCTGGGTTTTTCCAGAAGGGAATTGACCAATCGTCCTGTCCGGCTCCTTTTTTTCATGAGTTCGGAGAGTTGGAATGAACTCAGGGAAAAATATGCGGCCTCACAAGCTGAAAAAAATGCGGAGCAGACTAGCAGGATAACGAGGAGGATGAAGCGAGGTAATATGGATAAGTCGTCCAAAATTTGTTTTGATTCCCTAAAAGCTTAGAATTTGTACCTGTTGGTAATAAAGAAACGGGACCAGCGGTTTGTTTCAGGGGATCAAATAGGGTCACTCCTATAACTTTCTGGGTTTAAAATGGTTATATCCTAAAGGTTTATGTAGAACCCTCGATTTTCCATCGGCCTTCTGCAGGATAACCTTGCCCGACCCCGGGATTATATCGCCAATCACCGTGACGGACGTTTGAATCTTTTCAAACCGCCTGATTATTTTTTTAACATCTTCAGGTTTTAAAGTAAATAATAATTCATAATCCTCCCCTCCATGAAGGAAATGATCCAATAAATTCAACTTATTAAGTGAGGTAATGCGGGCCAGTTCCTTGGATTTCGGAAGCCATTCTTCGCGGATAATAGCGCCCATTCCGCTTTGCTTGCAGATATGACCCAGGTCCTGGACTAAGCCGTCGCTGATATCGATCATAGAAGTGATTCGGGACTTGGAATTGCGTAGAAGGCACGCCTCTTCAACCCTCGGAACTGGGTCCAAATGAGTCCGAACCAATCTATGTCGATAGGAAAGAGGCCCTTTCCATTTCTTGCGTGGAGATTGAAGTATTTTTAACCCCAGGCTGGAATCGCCGGGGGTGCCCGTGACCAGAATTTTGTCTCCCGGCCTGGCTCCCCTGCGGGAAAAAATATTTTTCTCTGGAGCTTCACCCACCAGAGTGATATTGATGAAAACGTATTCTGGAGAAGAAACCGTATCCCCTCCTGCCAGTTCAATATTGTATTCTCTGCATATTTGACGGATGCCTTCGTAGAAGGAATCCAGAAACTTTAAGGGAAGGGTGGATGGGATTCCCAGGGTAATAACCGCAAATTTCGGGACACCCCCCATCGCCGCGATATCGCTGATGTTCACGGACATTGCTTTGCGTCCCAGCCATTGTGGCTTGGTCCAGGCCAGTTCAAAATGAACTTTTTCTACCAGGGCATCGGTGGTTATGAGTTGATAGGCTCCCTTGCCGGCCGGGTAGACGGCGCAATCGTCCCCGATTCCTAGTTTCAACCTGGAACCTTGTATTTTGGATCGGGCGCCAATCCGGTCGATCAATCCGAATTCACCTAGTTGTTTTAAAAGGGTCATTTTTTTAAGAAATCAGGCGGGAAGACACTCCGAGCGACACCCTTGGATTCAGCTTCTAATTGTACCTCACTTGGAGCTTTTCAAAAAACCTTATCCGGGAATTTTGAACTCACATTTCTAATTTAAAAAGAAAATATTCTGCCTATAATTAGGTGCGGAAAGCTTCAAATAGGGCGATTTCGGGGTTATTATAGAAAATATCAGTGGAATCCAATGGGTGAAAGAGGAAAATGGGCTTTTTGGGTCGAATTTGATGGAACGAAGATAAGTAGCGATGCCGGGTTGTGGGCAGGCTTTTATCATCAGGTCTTTTTTTATTGAATTTTTTTAAGATTTCAATGGGGAGTTTGAATCCTGATTCCTTTCTGACAACTCTAACTTATTAAGTATTGAAAATTGGGTAACAGGGCAGTTGGGTTTGCCTGCTAAGAAATAAGGAATACGATTTAAATCTCTACATAATGTTAAATGAAAGTTATCTACAATTTATTTTCTCAGGAGGCAAAATATGTACGGAGATAAAATTAAAACTATTAGTTCTTTTGGGAAGAAATTGAATGACCCTTTTCGTGAAAGTCGGCAGCCATGGATTATGTTCGCGGTTTCCATCTTTACGGTTCTTTTCCTTTCGTGGGCGTTGCCGGTCAGCGAGAGTACCGCGGGTGAAGTATGGGTTGCCAATATGAAGGGTGCCAATGTCCAGATCATAGATACCGGTTCCAATCAGGTCGTGAAGACCATTCCTACCGGTGCCGGAGCTCATAATGTCACTTTCAGCCCGGATGGCAAGCTGGCGTTTATTGCCAACTTGGGGACCAAAAGCATTACCATCATAGATGCTGTGTCGAAAAAGAAGCTGGCCGATGTAGTGGCGGATACCAAGGCCCATGATGTGGCCGTATCCCCCGATGGCAAGACCGCCATCTCGTGCAACGTTGGAGCGGGAAACATCACCTTTATCGATGTCGCATCGAAAAAAGCCGTTCATACCATGCCCACTGGGGAAAAGGCCATCACGGCTGTATTTTCTCCCGGGGGAGGCAAGGTGTACGTGGTCAACGCGGGTGATGCAAATATTTCGGTGGTCGATATGAATACCCGCCAGGTCATCCAGACCCTGCCGGGTGCCAAGGGCGCCATGGCCATTAAACCTACCGATGACTGGGGTCTATTCTGGCTCACCGCTCCGGCGGATAATAAATTGTTATTGATGAATCCGCAGACCGGTTCGGTGGAAGCTTCAATCGATGTTCCCGGTGAACCGCATGGCCTGGTACACAGCCCAGACGGGAAAACCGTCTATGTCGGGCAGCGGGGTCTGAACCAGATAGCGATGATCGACACCGCCAGTCGGAAAATCGTTAAAACAACGCCCATGGGCAAGCGCCCGGATATGATGGCCATCAGCTCGGACGGGAAAACTGTTTTCGTAGCGATCCGGGATGAAAACAAACTGGCTGTAGTTTCAGCTGCCGATCTGAGCCTCACTACCAAGATCGATACCGATGGTGAAACGCATGGAGTGGCCTATCGGGATGGTACTGGGGAGGTTCAGACATCCTTTCTTGAATCCATTTTCAATATTTTCAGGTAATACTCTTTCTGTAATAACTTTTTGTATTGAAAAACTGGAGAGGTTCCAGCCCGGTCGCCAATAAGAATAGCGGGCTGCAAAAAAATTGAAAGGGCCTGCCTGTTTGGCCAGGCCCTTTTTGTTTTGGTTTTTGATTTGATTGTATAAAAAGGCGACAAAAAGTTGTTAGAATTTTTAGAGACGGCCCCACCAAAATGAGAGGAATTTATGATGAAAAAAGGAGAATTAATAATCTTGTTTTATTCATCTATTCGTCTGCTTGAATTCAACTTGTAAGTGCAACTTTGGCAACCAACTGAAATAAAAGAAATAGCGGCAAATACTGCTCGGATTTGCCTGTGGGCTTGTGGAAAACCGCTTCGCGGTTTACCCACAGGGCCCACAGGCCCTACAGCTACAACTAAACGGTTTCTCTTGATGTTGAGTTCTCTTTATCCAACTGTTGCACTTACAAGTTGAATCCACGACTAATTATTCTCGGTATCCAAAAATAATTTGATAAATAAACAATAAAATCAATTTCATTGGCATGCGTCATTTAATAGATCATCGTGTCGATATTGTCCATATATCAATATTTTGACTGGTGGTTTCTGCCATGAAAATCAGTTGTCAAAAATATCCGATCCTGCAAAGATATGAGCACGCGATTTTCTTTTTCAGTGAGGCGAATGTGACCGGCAACATCGGGATGGAATCCCTTGTAGACCTAACCGCCAAGGATTTAAGGGGAAAAACCATATTTATTCGGGTTGATTTTAATGTACCCCTTTTATTAACGGATAAGGGCTACTACCGGGTTGCAGATGACACAAGAATCAGGCGTTTCCTGGACTTGACTTTCAAAAAGATCCATGAGTTGACGGATGGCGACTGCAGGATTATAATCGGGTCGCATCTGGGCCGTCCTCATAAGAAGAAGGACCATGTAGGCTGGGACGGTATTTTTAATATTCAATTTGTCAGTTCCCACTTTGATACCTTGGTCCGGCAACTGTACGGAGATACATATACCATATTTCCACCGGAAATTATCGATTCTCACTTAAAACATTCCCTGGAAATTATTTTTCATCACCGTATGCCCCCAGGGGGAATCAAGTTTCTCCCCAACCTCAGATACCTGCTGGACCCTAATTATGCGGAAGTGAATCGCCAAGCGTTTATCAAGGAACTTTCTGACGTTTCCGACGTATATATCAATTGCGCTTTCGGATGCAGCCACCGGCTCACCAAAAGCATCAAGATGCTTCCCCAGCTGATGCGGAAAGAACAAAAAAAGGTAGTATCGGGAAATCTTCTTTATGAGGAAATCCATCGCCTTGGGAAATTTGGTAAAAAAGTTATCGACAGCCCAAAAAAAACGATAGTGATTGCTGGAGGCGTCAAGGTATCGGATAAGTTGTCAATTCTCAAACAGTTTGTTCATACGGGGGTAAAAGGTATTTTTTTGGGCGGAAAAATGGTTAATTCTTTCTTGCTGGCGCAGACCCAGAAGAACAAAATAAGTTCATTTGCGGTCGAAGACATACCACCAAAGCTTCTCAGCAAGGATGATTCGGCCAATTTTGAGCTTGTTGAAGAGGTAACTCTTGCCGAGGAAATTCTCGAAATAGCCGAAAAAAATGAAGTTGAGATCATTTTCCCTCAGGATTTTAAA
>JAYZAN010000106.1:0-6916 GCA_036339675.1 Nitrospinota bacterium | reverse complement strand
CCACGGCAAATCCTCCGGTCGAAACGGTTTGTGCGTATCGATGAAAAACCTGCAAAACAGATTTTTATGTTCTTCGGAGCCTATTTCCATGAGGTGATTCCCAGGGTCAGGATAAAAACGCTTTTTTATCATATAAGAGATATTAGGTTCAACGGATTTATTCCCCACTAGCTGTGGGGGCAGATGGCAAAATCCGACAAAGCGAACGCTATCTGTTCTTTTCAGTTGGTTGCGCGTACAGTGAATATGAACCATGCAGAGACCTTCTTGACAATTATACAAAATTTTATATAATTGTGCTATAAAGGAAATAGTCATCGTGTTGTTTGCGTCGAAAAATTCAGCGAGGCTGTTTATGTTCTCTGCTGCTTTGAGAAGAAAACGCAAACCACTTCAAAACGCGATATGGACTTGGCAAGAAAAAGGTATATGCAAGTAATCAATATGGGGGCGGAAAAGTGAAAACCAAAAAGTCTTCGGGGAATATTTTCCAGGATTTAGGGTTTGGAAAGGAAGAAGCGGCAAACCTTTTGATCCGGTCCAAGCTGATGATCGAGATCGGGAAATACATCGAACAAGAGGGGCTGACTCAGGCGGAGGCCGCAAAGCGTTTTGGCGTCAAACAGCCGCGCATCAGCGATCTTGTTCGGGGGAAGGTCGAGCTATTTACCGTCGATGGACTGATCGCCATGCTTTCGCGTATAGGCATGAAAGTCGACGTGCGGATTAACAGATCGAAAGCGGCATAACTTTATCTCAGGCTTGATGAGGTATGAATTCCCTAATGGGGTGGCCGCTTTTTAGATTCATTGGTTTTTCTTTTCTGAGGAGCAATACCCCTCAATCGCATCGACCAGTGCTTCTATGGTGAACTGCTGCGGCAGGATGTGCGGGATCAAGCCATTGTCTTCGGCGGTTTTGGCGGTGATGGGTCCGATGCAGGCGATTTTCACGGCTTTGAGTAAATCGTGATTCTCTTTGCCGATCAGGTCGAGGAAATTGGTCACGGTCGAGGATGAGGTGAAGGTGATGACGTCGATGGTTCCTTCCCCGAGCCGGTGCAAGAGTTCCTCGTTTTTGTGTTCGGGGGCGATGGTTCGGTAAGCGGGCACGACGTCGACATCGGCGCCCATTTTCTTGAGTTCTTCGGGCAATACTTCCCGCGCCACCTCGGCGCGTGGCAGTAAAAATTTCTTTCCTTTCACGTTTTCCTGGCTCAGACTTTTTACCAGCGATTCGGCGACGAAGTCTTCGGGAATGGTATCCACGCGGATTCCCAGGTCATTCACCGCTTGGCCGGTCTTGGGTCCAATCGCGTACACTTTCACCCCCATGAGTTCGCGGATGTCCTTTTCTTTTTCCCTGAGCCGCTTTGAGAAAAACCGGACACCGTTCACGCTGGTGAAGATGAGCCCGTCATAATTCGTAAGGTTTTCCAGGGCTTGGTCCAGCAGGGCCGGGTCTTTGGGTGGGACGGTTTGGATGACCGGAAAGATGAACGGCTCCGCTCCTTTATCTTCCAGGAGTTTGATGAATTCCCCCGACTGCTCGTCGGAGCGGGTGACGACGACGGTTCTGCCGAACAACGGTAAAAGTTCGTACCAGTCGGTTTCGGGTTTGAGGGTCACGACTTCCCCGATGATGGTCAGCGCCGGGGGTTTTATTTGTTCCTTCTTCGGGATTTCGGCGATGGTGTCCAGGGTTCCGGTCCAGGTTTTCTGCCTGGCTGTTGTGCCCCACTGGATGACCGCCACGGGGGTGTCCGGGTTTTTCCCGTACTTCATCAGATTCTCGGCGATTTTTTGAAGTTTTCTCGCGCCCATGAGAAACACCAGGGTGCCGGAGCGGGCGGCGATTTTTTCCCAGTCGATGTGGATATCTTCTTTGTTCTTTTCGTTGCTGCCGGTGATGATCGAGATGGTCGACGAGAGATCGCGGTGGGTGAGTGGAATCCCGGCGTAGGCGGAAACGCCCACCGGAGCGGTGATGCCGGGAACGACCAGAAACGGGATTCTCGCCTGCTTGAGCGCGTGTGTTTCTTCTCCGCCTCTGGCAAAGATAAAGGGGTCGCCGCCTTTCAGGCGCACCACCGTTTTTCCTTCTTTCGCTTTTTCGATGAGCAGGGCGTTGATCCGGTCCTGCTTGAGTATAGCGTGTCCTTCTTTTTTTCCCGCGTAGATTTTCTCGACGCCTTCTTTGGCGAAACGCATCATGTTGAGGTTGACTAGGTGGTCGTAAACGATGACGTTGGCCCGTTCCATCCATTCTTTACCCCTTATCGTCAGGAGTCCGACATCTCCCGGTCCCGCTCCGACGAGCACAACCGTCCCGGTTTTCTTCTGCGGTTCATTCATGGTGTGGATGGACGAAATTGGACAGGGTGGCGAAATCCTCCAGGGACAGCGTTTCCCCCCGCTGCGACAGGTCGATGCCCGCCATGTGGATTTTCCCGTTTTCTTTCAGGAACTGATTCTCCCAGCCTTTCAGGTTGTTCTTCAGCATCTTCCGTTTATGGAGGAAGGCCGCGTGCACGATTTTAAAAAATATCGTCTCATTTTTTACATCGACTTTCGGTATTTGCAAGGGAATTAACTTCACCACCGAGGAATCTATTTTCGGCGGCGGTGAAAAGGCCTCTCGGCCCACTTCCAGAACCCGCCGTACCTCGTTGTGATACTGAACGAAGACGCTTAAGGACCCGTACTCTTTCTGCCCGGGCTCGGCCACCAGCCTGTCCACCACTTCTTTCTGAAGCATGACCGTCATGTCGATGACGTGCGACTGGAAATAGATGAGCCGTTTCAGGATGTGGGTGGCGGCATAATAGGGGAGGTTGGCCACGACCTTGAACCGAGGACCGATGCGGCCGAAATCAAACTTGAGCGCATCGGCTTCGAGAAGCTTGAAACCGGGATTCGATCCGAACCGGGCGTCCAGGGCTGTGCACAGTTTGGAATCCACTTCGAGGGCGATCAACGCTCCGGTTTTTTCTAGGAGAAATTCCGTGAGGATGCCTTTTCCCGGACCGATTTCGAGAACAGGGTCCTCCGGGTTGATATCGGCTTGCAGGACTATTTCGCGGGCCGCTTCACGGTCGATCAGGAAGTTCTGGCCCAGGGGGCGTTTTTTCATTATTTCGGCGCCAACTTTGGTTTAGACAGTTCCACTGCTGTTTGGATCGCGGTCTTTAGGCTTTGCGGACAGGCGATTCCTTTTCCGGTTATGTCATAGGCCGTTCCGTGGTCCACGGATGTGCGTATGATGGGCAAGCCAAGGGTGATGTTGACGGCGGAGCCCATGGATTCCATTTTCACGGGGATCATGCCCTGGTCGTGATACATGGCGACGACCGCGTCATATTCTCCCGAACGCGCGCTGGGGAACAGGGCATCCGCCGAGAACGGTCCGCTTGTCTGGATGCCCTCTTCACGGGCTTGTTCAAGAGCTGGGATGATGACTATTTTTTCTTCCTCGCCGAAGATACCCCCGTCTCCGCAATGCGGGTTTAGTCCGGTTACGGCGATATGCGGGGAAGCCTTTACATGCCGGCTTAGCCATTGATGGGTGAGCTTTAAAATTTTTATCAGCCGCTCCTGGGTGATCAGAGGTTGAACCTTCTCCAGCGGAACATGGGTGGTGACCAGTACCACGCGCAGTTTTCCTCCGGCCAGCATGAGGGCCGAATCTGTGCTGCCCGTCAGTTTCGCCAAAAGCTCCGTATGACCGGGGTAGGGGTGTCCCGCCAGATGCATGCTTTCCTTACTGATGGGGGCGGTGGTGACGGCATCGACCTTATGATCCACCGCCAGGTCTACGGCTTTCCGGATGAATTGAACGGAAGCTTCTCCCCCTTGAGCGCTGGGTTGGCCTGCGGGCAACCGGGGGGAAACATTGGCAAGATCCAGAACATCCAGAGTCCCAGGTTCGAATTGAGCCGATTCGATGGAGGAAACGGGGTGGATGGTGAGGGTGGGGGCGAACTTTTGTGCTGCGGAGCGCAAACAGTCGGCGTCGCCGATGACGATGGCCTGGGCCGAGGGAACGCCTTCCCAAAAGGCCTTGATGATGATTTCAGGTCCGATCCCAGCGGGATCCCCCATGGTGACAGCTACTTTTGATGAGTGGTCCAATGGGGATTACCTCCATATCCCTGATGCCGGGAAGCTTTGCCGCTAACGGCCTGGTCTATAAAAATGGAATGCGAGTCAGCCTCTTAGATGCTTTACCTTGGGGTTACCCGCTACATCGGGTTTGGGACTGGCCGCCAGGATTTCCTTGTCGACGCTGCCTTCATATTCCTTGAAGTTCTCTACGAATTGACGGGCCAGTTCACAGGCTTTTTCATCGTAAGCCGCAGGATTTTTCCAGGTGCTCCGGGGATTGAGAACCTCCTGGGGCACGGCAGGAACGGATTTTGGAATATGCAGTCCGAAGATAGGATCGGTGAACGTGGCTACGTCGTTGAGTTCCCCTTCCAGGATCGCTTTGATCATGGCGCGGGTATGGGCAATTTCCATGCGTTGTCCGACTCCGTAGGGACCCCCGGTCCAACCGGTGTTGACGAGCCAGCATTCCACTTTGTGTTTGGCGATCCGTTCACCCAGCATTTTGGCGTACACCGAGGGGTGCAGGGTCATGAAAGGCGCCCCGAAACAGGTGCTGAATATGGCGGTCGGTTCCCGGCTCATTCCTTTTTCCGTTCCGGCGACTTTGGCAGTGTAACCGGAAATAAAATGGTACATGGCCTGTTGCGGGGTCAGTTTGGCGACCGTGGGCATGACGCCGTAAGCGTCACAGGTGAGCATGATGACGTTTTTGGGATGCCCGCCCATACCCGCTGTGACCGCATTTTTGATATGCGTCAGGGGATAACTCGCCCGGGTGTTTTCGGTCAGGCTGGAGTCGTCAAGATCGAGCCTGCGTGTGGTGGGGTCCAGTACCACATTTTCCAGAATGGTCCCGAAACGCCGGGTGCATTCATAAATTTCCGGTTCCGCTTTTCGGGAAAGCCGGATGACCTTGGCGTAGCAGCCGCCTTCGAAATTGAACACTCCCCGGTCGCTCCAACCGTGTTCGTCGTCCCCGATGAGCTTGCGGTTGGAGTCGGCGGACAGGGTGGTCTTTCCGGTCCCGGAAAGACCGAAAAATACGGCAGCGTCGTCGACCCGGGTCATATTGGCCGAGCAATGCATGGACAATACGGAATGCTTCTGCGGCAACAGGTAGTTCAAGATGGTGAAAACGGATTTTTTGATTTCCCCTGCGTAACTGGTTCCGCCGATCAGGACCAGTTGTTTCCCGTAGTCGATGATGACAAACACTTCCGAGTTGGTCCCGTCGATGGATGGGACGGCCTTGAATTCGGGAACATGAATAATGGTGAAGGCCGGATCGTGCGATTCCAGTTTGTCCAGGTCCTTGATTTGAATAAACATGTTCCTGGCAAACAGACTTTGCCAGGCGTTTTCCGTGATGACGCGGATATGAAGCTGGTGTTTCGGGTCGGCTCCCGCACAGCAGTCCTGCACGAAGAGCTCTTTCCCCTGCAGATAGGCCAGGATGCGGGAATACAGGGCTTCAAACTGTTCTACGGCAAACGGCCGGTTGACCTTGCCCCACCAGATGTTTTCCTGGCTGGAAGGTTCCTGAACCACAAATTTGTCGTGGGGAGCGCGGCCGGTATGTTCTCCGGTGGTGACGCAAACCGGGCCCAGATGGGATATCACACCCTCATTTCTCTGGATGATCTTTTCATAAAGTTCAGGGGTGTTCAGGTTCCAGTAAACGTTTTTGGCGTTTTTGATTCCGTGATACTCTAACCCGACTTTGTGTCTTAATTTTTTTTCCTGCATGGAACTCGCTCCCTCGTTGATGCCCGGTATTTATTAACCTATTGAAAATAGGACCTTTATTGTCTAGAAAACGGTGATTTCAGTTGATTATTTATCAGTTTAACATATATATCGAAGGTGGAGAATAGTTTGTTTATGAAAACCTTAGCGGATTTTCATTATTAAACTTCTTTTAGATGTCCGGAGATTGGAAAGGGATGCTTGATTTTTTTCGCCCCAAAAACCGCAAATCAGAATTTAAAATTCTGGCTCAAACTGAGACCCCCTATAATCATGTGTATGTGATCCAGAGCGGCAATAACCGGGAGATGTGGTTCAAGGGGGCCGGGAGCTTCTTTTTGCAAAGCCGGGTCGATATTAAAAGCCGGAAATGCCTTTCGCTGGTGTATTCCAGAATGCTCATGGCTTCGCTTCTTTTTCAACCGGCTCCGCGCCGGATCTTGATGGTGGGCCTGGGCGGCGGGGCGGTCACCAACTGCCTCCATGAATGGTTCCCGGAAACGCACATCGACGTGGTGGAAATCGACTCCAAGGTCATCGAGTTATGTAAAAAATATTTTTTTCTGAAGGAAATCGGCAATTACCGGATCCACGAGGTGGATGGCAGATTGTTTGTCCGCCAGCAGCGGGGTAAAGAACCTTATGATCTCGTTTACCTGGATGCCTTCAAGAGCGGTTCCATCCCGTTTCACCTCAAGACCCGGGAATTTTACCGGGAAATTCTGGATATCCTCGCCCCGGAAGGGGTGGTGGGGTCCAATCTCTACGGAAAAAGCAACTCTCTCAAACCCGGCGATCGCCAAACCTTTTCTGCCCTGTTCAAACAGATTTATTGTTTCGAGGACCCCGAAAAGATCGCCGCTGTCCTGATTGCCACAAACCGCGAACGGGTCTGGTCCCAGGAGGACATGCTCCAACGGATCGACATGTTTCAGGTCCCGGTTCCCTTTTCCATGCGGGAAGTGGTGGAAACCTATAAACCCTATAAATTCATAGACAACCAGGCCAGGATCTTTGAAGATGATTTTTCCAAGGCCGAAATGGTGAAGGCGATCGAGAAAAAT
>JAYZAN010000105.1:0-8694 GCA_036339675.1 Nitrospinota bacterium | reverse complement strand
CATTGGTATTGTGCTCGGGCTGGCCATTTGCTATTCGCTGAAAAAAATGGACTGGATTCCCACGAGAATCACCTGGGAACCTTTTGTCCTGGCATTTATTTTTTCATCGGTCATCGGTCTTGTTTTCGGGATTCAGCCTGCACGAAAAGCCGCTTTTTTGAGTCCGGATGAGACACTCAGGTAAAGCCTTAAAAAGTGGTATAACTTGGGAAGGTCAATTCCTTATGAAATGGATTATGGCAGCAGTGGAGAGCCGGGTGTCCCCGCATATGACCCGGCCGTTCTCGATAGCATCGGGTTTGATGAGTTGTCCATTAAAAATTTAAAATCATGTGTGGACGAAGATGTTACAAAAGCTTTCGATATGTTTCTTTGAAGTTTGGAACTAGGGGCAAAGATGAAAATCTTTTCCACGTTAAAAATAACCCTTACGGCCCTGATGTCCCACAAGACCAGAACGTTCCTCGCCTCGCTGGGGGTCATGATCGGTATTGCCGCGGTCATCGTTATGGTAGCCATCGGGAAGGGTTCCCAAAAGGAAGTGATGGATGTCATCGCCGGGATGGGGGAAAACCTCATCACCATCCAGGCGGGAGAGATGAAAATGCGGGGCGGAAGGATCCGCTTTACGGGCAATGTGACTACGATGAGCATCGGGGATTCCGAGATCCTCAAAGATACGGTTTTCGGACTGGAGAAGGTAGCCCCTTTCGAAATTAAATCCTTGCAGGTGAAATATAAAAGTGCAGTGGCCGAGACAAATATCGCAGGGTCCAATACCGATTTTCCCGATGTGCGGTTGTACCGGGTTGAGCATGGTCGGTTTTTTGATGAAAAGGATTTAAAAACCAGCCGCAGGGTGGCGGTAATCGGTCCCACGGCAGTCAAGAATATTTTTGGGGAAGAGGATCCTGTCGGGCAGACTATCCGAATCAAATCCATTCCATTTAAAATCATTGGTGTCTTTGCGGTCAAAGGCCTCGACACGAATGGAACGGATCAGGATGATATCATTCTCGTTCCCATTACGACGTTGATGAGGAGGATCCTGAATCAGACTTACATCAACACCATTTATGTAAAGGCCGACCGGCGCGAGAATATCCAGGGTATTGTGCAGGAGATTAGGGATGTTATACGCAGGGAGCACAGGATCCGGGAAGAGAAAGAAGATGATTTTTCAATCGTAAGTCAACTCGATATCGAGGAATTAAAAAGGGAAACCTCGGAGATGTTCACCCGGTTGATCGTCGGGGTGGCGGCCATCTCCCTGATTGTGGGAGGGGTTGGTATTCTCGCGGTCATGTTGATATCGGTTAAGGAAAGGACCCGTGAGATAGGGGTCCGCCGGGCAGTGGGAGCAACCCGGCGTGATGTAATCCGTCAATTTCTTATGGAATCCGTCACCATCGGCCTGCTTGGAGGCGGGGTGGGAATCACGCTTGGAGTCGGGCTGACCCTGGCCTTGACCCGCTGGGGGCCATGGACTCTTCTTCTGGATGTTCCTGCGATTTTCATTGCCACGGCCGTCTGTCTATTGATCGGAACGGTTTTTGGAATTTTCCCTGCTGTTAAAGCCTCCCGGCTTGATCCTATGGAATCTTTGACTGTTGAATGACCGCCCATAAAAAAACCGATCTTTCCACAATGGAAAAGACCGGTTTTTTTTCTTATAAGTGGGAAAAAAATCAGAAACCGAAGCCGCCGTGGTTTGCCGCGACCATGCAGGCCAGCATCGGCAGGGAGAGCCAGGCATTGGTCCGGCTAGCGAGAAAAGCTTTCCGTTTGCCGCTGTTCAAAGCATCTCCCTCAAGTTCTCCGGCGATGATTTTTTTCTGGTTCGGCCAGATGATGAACCAGACGTTTCCCGCCATGATCAGCCCCAGAACCATGCCTATGTGAATAATAGGGCCCGGAATCCCTTCAACCTTGGCCATGCCAGCGCCATAGTAAACGAAACCGGTGATTACGGTCCACAAAGCCGCGTGTCTGAAAAAGAAAAGGGCTTTGGGCAGAATGATCTGTGTATACGGTTTGGCCGCTCCCGCTTCCGTCATTTTGGGCATGGACTGAACCTGTATTAGGTTGAAAAAGTACAGCAGCCCGATCCACAATATTCCGATTAAGACGTGCAGAAATTCTATTATCCACATTTTTGATTACCCGTTCCTTTCTTTTTATTATTAATAGGTTCCTGACCCGTGAAACTTGTTTTGATGGATGATGTTTTTGAAATCCTAAGATGGAAATTGAAAGGCTTATGGAATCAGTTATTGGATGGTCAATTCGGAGTCAGAGATTCAATTTTCTATAAAAAACTTTAACTCACTGATTATTTTACTAAACTTTAGCCCGATTGACCATTAAAAATTTTGAATAACCAGAAGATCAGACTTGTTTATAAATCAGAAAACCGAGAGCGAGTAGATTAAATATTAAAAGAAGGAGCGGCCATTTCGCCGAGATCATTGGCTCGGTTCCTTTAGGTGGGATGTCCTGTGGTGTAAACCGGTTCTGCAGTTCCTGGATTTTTGCTTTGAGATTCTGGTTCTCTCCCGTAAGCTGGGCTATACGGGTGTTCAGCTTTTCTACGTTGCCTTTCAGTTGTAGCCGCTCGATTTTCAACGATTTGGATTTCTCGATCTCTTTATGCAGAGCTTCTTCCGGTCCAAGGGTGGTTCCGTCTTCGTCAAAATTATCGTCCCAATGGCTGTCTTCCTGCATGTCGGTTATTTTTGATTGGTGTTTAGGAATGAGTCGCTCGTTTTTGTCAGGCGTACCAGTTGATCGTCATTGAGTTGAAGGTTTCCGGCAACGGCAAATTCTGCCACCTGTTTCGGTTTTCGCGATCCGACTATTGCGGTGAGGATATTTTCCTGCCTCATTACCCAGGCAAGAGCCACCGAAATAGGTGAAACTTTCATTTCATCGGCAATACTTTTTACTATTTCGAAAACTTTCAGCGATCTGTGGAAAACAGGTTCCTGATAAAGCCGATTATATTTTCTTGCGGGAAAGGAAAGAGCCTGCCTGTCCACTCTCCCTGCCAACAGTCCCTGGGCGGCAGGGGAATAGGCCATATAGGATATTCCCTCCTTCTGGCAGAGCTCTCTGGTTTTTCCTTCATACTCTCTTTCCAGAAGGTTATAAGGTACCTGGTTGATGACAAAGTTCTTCACCCCTTTGCCAAGCAGGGAGATATTCTGGGCAAAGAAATTGGACAGACCGACGGTTTTAGTTTTTCCGCCTTCCTTGAGAGCGGACATAAAGTCGCAAAGCTTGCGGCTTTTATCCTCCGTGTTGAAATAGGAGCCGGGCCAATGGATGAGATAGACGTCTACGTATTCCCGGTCGAGAGCCCTTAGGGTTCCCTCCAGCTGTTTCTGGTAGGATGGAAGCGTCAGTTTGGCATCGGGCCAGATTTTTGAGATGACGATCACCTCATATTTTTTAGGCCCCAGGGCTTTTCCCAATCGCCGCTCCGATTGGCCATCTCCATAACCCTCTGCCGTATCAAAGGCGGTGATACCGTGCTCCAGGGCCGTCTTCACCACCGCGTCGGCGTCCTTGGCCGAACAGGTGTCACCCCAGCCTTCGCTGGGTGCTATTTGCCAGCATCCCAGGGTGATTGCGCTCCAGCGCTTGTCAATCCCTTTGCATTGAACGTGACGCATTTTATCGTATGATAAAAGTCATTTTTCGGTAAAAGCCTGAAGGGGCGTTATAGCGAACTGGTTTGAAGGCTGGAAAAGAAGGACTATATGTCTCTATCCGGGCCTTGAACTTCCAAACCCGGTAGCCCAGGATCAATGCAAAAATTCCCCCGGCCATGATAAAACCCGCGAAGATAAATCCGATGAGGGAAGGGTACATGAAGATCAGAAACGCGAACAGGACAAGACAAGTTCCCAGGAAAATCAGGCCTTTTGTCAGAGATTTATGACCCTCTGCAAAACAATTGTCAAAGAAATCCCAGCGTCTATTCATGGCAGATCCTTTAAAAAAACATATTATTACTTACTCATATTTAAATAAGATGCGGGATCGGGTTTGTCAAGGAAGGTGTTTTTGTTAGAATTTAACAAGGGTTTGGGCGAGACAAATTTTCCAGGATATGCACGATTTTCCTGAAGTCCTTTTTCTGCCTGTTTAAGGGTCGGCGCCAGTTTGCAACCCGCGGGCTCGGGTGGTAGAGAGGAAGCAGGATAAATTTCTTCGTTTCCAAAGGTTTTGCCGCATTGGTGTCCAAGCGGTACCGGGTTCCCAGTAAATGGTTCAACGCTAGAAGTCCCACTCCTCCAAGGGTGACCACCAGTCGCGGTTGAATTAATTCCAGGATCGACCGAAGGTAGTAGGAACAATTATGAATTTCTCTGGCCGTGGGGCGTGCATTTTTTCCCGCATCCAATGGGTTGCACAAAACCGCATTGGTAATAAATATTTGCGTTCGGGCCAATCCGGCGTGCTTGAGAAGCAAATCGAAATTTTCTCCGGAGCGGTCCCCGGTGAAGGGAATACCGGTTCGCCCGGCTCCGAAGCGGCCGGGAGCTTCGGCTACGAACAGGATATCCGTGTCCAGGGAGCCGTTTCGCAGGCTTAAAACAGCAGGTTGGTCGGCCATTCTGGGACATAAGCGGCATTCTGACGCTTCTTCGGAAAGTTTCCCGAACTGTCCGGTTTTTCTGCTCATGTTCCGGGAGCGTCGTTTTCATCATCCATCTCCTCCTCGTCATCACTGGATCGGCAGATGACAAAAAATCCGATGATCAAAAGGACGCTGGCGACTATGGTGAGAAGGATATCCATAGGATGGACTTAAAAAGGTTTGACCGCTGCCAGGAAAATCATGCTTGCGCCAATAAGAAATATAGGTATGTGGACCATCATCGCGTATTTTTTGGGGAGCACATCGGTCTGAATTTGTTTCCCATTGAGAACACCGAAAATGACCAAAAGGATCAGCAGCACCATCTTCACTTTGATCCAGTGAAATTGGGCAAACACACCGGTATTAAGGGCAAGGAAAATACCGGTGAGGACAGTGACCGCAAGAATTGGGTAGTAAATGAATTTATGAATTCGTTGTTGAATGTTTTGGACTCCTTCAACCTCTTCCTGCTTTTTTAACCTCAGCCGGAATACTACTGTCAGTGATTGTAAGAACAGGGTTCCTATTACCAGGCACATGGAGATCATGTGCAATGTCAGCAAAAAATTTTTCATAGGAAGAGACTCGATCAAGAGGTTACGGGGTATTTTTGGCCGGAATTTCCCGTTCGGTTTTCCAGTAAACCCTGCTGGAAATTAGCAGGGCCATTCCAATTCCGCAATAAATGGCACCGACAACGACATAGCCTCCTATATACCCGTTCAGGGTGCGAAGGAGGTAGCCCAGCAAAATCATCAGGGCGATAAACCCGTAAAATTGTTTGGCGTACATGTGATGAATTTTAATAGGTGCTTCCAGGTTTTGAATCCGGGTTCTGTTCCTTTGAGCCGTTTTGGATAAAACGAAGTATCCCTTTGCCAGACCGATGATCGTACCGATGATCAGTGAAAAAATGATGACCTGCCTGGTTGAATTTTGTTCTTCCACCGCAAGCTGGTAAAGGAGAGCCCCCCTGAATATCAAAAATAAACCGATGATTCCCCACAGGCTTCCTGCGATACGCATTAGAGTATTTTTATTCAAGGTATTTTCCCCTGTTATATTTCTTTCTGTTAGATGAATATTTTATGGAAAAGTTTTATTAAAACCCAGCAAACTCCGGGAATATTATTTTTAGGATTTTATTCATCTTTTAACCGTGGAAGCGGAGAGTTTAAAGTCTTTTCACCGCACACAGGGCGTGCCGCCATCCTGCCGCTTTTGCTTTTGAACAGTACCCGAATTTCACCGTTGCGGAAATCGAGAATATAACCTTCGTTGCCGGTAAGCCTTTCACCCAGCCAGACGGTGGGCAGGCAGCCGGAGGGGAATACCGGGTCCATATAAAGGATTTTTTCATATTTATCCTGAATGGTTTTATCCGGGCAGTACAACGTCAAGGATTCCTTTTTTTCTGGAAGTCTCCAATCATTGAAACCGCAGAACTTATTATCACGCAAGCGCTGGGCATATTGGTCCGCCTCGTCCCAGGTCAACCAGACCGATTCGGACTGCCAGGAATCCTCACGGGTCCAGATTAATCCGGTTTCGTTATCGGTTATGGAACCATCGCCGTTATCGTGGAATCGGGTATCTTCCGTCATAATGAATCAGACCGCATGCGCATCCGAACCGGTTGTTCCCAAGAAAGCCGACTCAGGCGTTGTTTTAAGTTTTCCAAACTGAACCGGGGGGGATGGTTCAATTCCCCGGTACGTAATATGTTATCAAAGGCGTTCTGCAATAATCTATTCGAACAGGCGTACCATGGAGTATTGCGTAAAATTCGTTTTACGGTCTTCCGTGAAATTTTGACCGGGTCATCGGATTTCAAAAGCGACTCATTGTTATGCAGGACCGCGACGGTTTCCATCGCCATCCATAAAGGCCAGATACAGAACAACCTGATGCATATATGATGGCGGGGAATGGCGATTGTAAACCTTAAAGAGTCCTGCAGGTGCCCGACGGTTTTATGCAGGAGTTTTTCCAGGACCTTCATGTTTTTATCGACTCGGGCGCCCTCGTTGAACTCTTCCACGGTTAATCCGTTTCCGGTAATGAAGCTTTTTGGAATATAGGACCATCCCCGCCCGCGGTCGACCACCACATCTTTGGAAATATTTGTCATTTGGAGTCCCAGCCCGAAGGAAACCGCGGTTTGTTTCATAACGGTTTCGCTCTCTGAAGAGAGCCCCGGCATTTCCTGGAGAAACAGATTGCACAACATTTCCCCTACAGTCCCCGCAACGAAATAGCAATATTCCTCCAGTTCATCCTCATTTTCAAGAAGGGAAAATTGATCGAAATTGAAACCCTTCTGGAAATAAGCCATCCCCCGGGCCATCGTTGAGACTGAGGGGATAATCTGTTTCTGGTAATTTTCCTGAAGCAAATCAAAGATATTAAAAACCCTGTTGATCTGGGAGAGGAGGTCCAGATCGTTCGTGGCCCCGTCGACGTGAGAACAATCCTGAATCCAGGATTTTAATTGGGCTCCGCGATAATCCGGGTCCTGTATCAACTCTGCGAATTGATGAAGCAGGCGGATCTTAATCTGGGGATCCAACCTGGCCGCATCTTCAATGGTGTCCACGGTACGGCAGAACAGGTAAGCAGTAAGAATACTTCTGTAAAGCTCCCCGCGCAAAACAGAAATATTCAGTGCGAAGGTTCGGCTGACTTTGGGCAGGGTTTCCCGGCAAAATGTCCAATCGTCCATCGGCAATAGTCTAGTTTAAACGCCAAAGATTTCAGGCAACAACCCGGTTCTGGACACGAATGAAGAGGTCCCTAAAAGCGCTTTTACAGCCTGACCGATTCCACTCAAAGAAAACCTTCCATCGCCAGCCGAAAAAAAAGACCGGGGTTTTAGCAATAATTCTTTGGGGAGGGGAAATTAAGAGGCCACCGATTTCAGATCCATTTTCTTAGCTATTTTCAATATTTGTGAATGGACTTCGTTGATCACTTTCTCGGGGGTACTGGTTCCGGCCGTAATACCTACGTGCTGTTTATTGATAAACCAGTCCCGGTTCAATTGTGAGGAGGATTCAATATGATGCGCCTCTATACTTTTTTCATCGCAGACCTGGACCAGCTTCTTGGTGTTCGATGAATTATATCCGCCAATGACGATCATAAGGTCTACTTGGTCGGCCAGGTCATGAACGGCGATTTGTCGATCGCGGGTCGGTTGACAAATAGTGTTGACGAACGATACTTCTTCCACTGTAGCAAGTTCCCTGATTTTTTTAACAAGGTTTTCAACTTTTTCCACCTGCAGGGTCGTCTGGCTGACTATTCCAAGCCTGCTTTTAGCGGACTTTTTAATTTTTTCAAGATCGTCTTCATGGTTGATGACAAAATATTCGTCCAGATCTCCAACAATGCCTTTCACTTCCACATGATCTTCCTGCCCTATCACCACCGGAAAATAATTCTTTTCCACCATGGACTTGATGGTTTTATGAACCCTCATAACCAAGGGACAACTGGCGTCATAAACAATAAACCCGGCATCCGTGAGTTTCTTTTTGAACTTCTCCGCAGCGCCATGGGCGGTGATCATCACTTTTTTAGTTTTAATTTGATCTATTTTATCCACGCCTTTGACCAAAGCGACCCCGTTATTTTTGAGAGATTCATTAACCTGCGGGTTATGGACCAGCTGGCCGATGATCGTCAGGTCGGATTTGAACTCGGGCTCCATCGCCAGGTTGATGGCATCCTGGACCCCGAAACATGTGCCTAAAGCGCTTGCAAGCGAAACCCTCATTTAGTAATTTTCTTTTCTTTCTAAAAGGAAGAATATTATTTTATTCAAGGCATTACATATTATCAAAACGAGGTGGGGTTTCAACCCAAAACCATCCTGTTTGCCGTATCTTTATTTGATCAGAATGTTTTTGATCAACTGCAGGGAGGTCTGACGGCCGATTTCGGCAATGGATTCAGTCAAGGGGATGTTTTTGGGGCACACTTCGACACAGACCTGGGCGTTCCCGCAGTCGGCGATTCCCCCTTCTCCCATTACCATTTCTAGC
>JAYZAN010000104.1:0-11613 GCA_036339675.1 Nitrospinota bacterium | reverse complement strand
AAAAGCCTGGACGAAAACGAGCGCAAGCGCCACGCCAAAACCCAGAAAGTCGCCTGACTTTATGCTCAATCCCACTCACATTCCAGTAGTCCCGGAATAAAATGCCCCGTAAATAAGGAGACTCTTGCATAACTCATGATTATTCGCCGCCCTCGGTGGGAATGTTGGCGAACGATACATCGCCGATAATTAACGCTTTCTGAAAATGCTCGGATTTTTTGCTCCTTCGGCGAGGAGTGGATTGCTTCCCGTTTCGCAAACTCGCGGTCGCAATGACGGGAAAACTACAGCCCACTATTATTTTAAACGCGGTGAAGAATCCCGGTTTTCCCATTCATAATACTATGAAAAGGTCTTATAAATAAGGGGCTTTCTACGGTTTCAAAACGCCTTATGAGCTATTCTTCAAAACCAAAACTTTACTAACAGTTGCACTTACAAGTTGAATTTAAGTAACATAAAAAAATTGAATTTAATCAAAAGGGGGTTGGGTTTTGCGGTTCATTTCATTTGCTGTCATGTTCTTCCTGCCTTTGAAAAAAATCAATTTTCTTTCAGCGATTGACAGTGCCTGCTGGTTGCCGGTTTCCTTGCCGAGCCTCTGCGCGATTTCAATCTCTTCCAGGGCTTTCTCCCAGTCTTTCATCCGTTCGTAAACGCTGGCTAGATTCAGATGTGCCTGCAGGTGATTGGGATCAATCCCGATCACTTTTCGATAATGCTCGCCGGTTTCAGGAAGATTCTGGAGATACCAGTACTCCAGGGCAATCTTGAAATGGATTTCCGGATCGCCCGGTTTTATTTTCGCGGCTTTCAGATATTCTTTTACAGCGAGATCATTTCTTATTTGTTTGGCGTATACTGAACCAAGTCCCAGATGCGCGTCGATATTTTCTGGTTCCAGGTCCAGAACTTTTTTATACGTTGCGATAGCTTCTTTTCTTTTATCCCATTCTTAATAAACCAAGCCCATTTGGTAATGGGCGGGCACGAAACCGGGATCGATGTTTAAGGCCCGGTTCAGGATTTCTATGGCTTCCTCATAAGCCCCGATCTCCTGTTTTTTAAAGGCGCTTACCGTCAATGCGGCGGGGTCGGCTGGAGGCGCCGAAGCTTCAGGAGCTTTTTTTTCCCCACTGCATCCAATAAGAATTGAATAAAGGAATAATAAAATGATGCTGATATGGCGCATTTTGAACACGTCCAATTCCCTAAATTTGTCAGCTTTAAAAAATTTGATGCATAAGGTTATATCAGATTGTGCGGATTTAAAAATAAAAATGGCGTTTTTTAAAGGGGTCCATTCGTGTGTTCCCTTGAATCTCGATAGCTGTGGATGAACGCTGGTTTTGCCGGGCTTGCGGGAATTGCATTTTTAAGCCATACTTTTTATATCCATTTAATTTTTGGTGCTGTCCAGGAAATCCGTTATGAAGCATTCGGTAAAGAAAACCATCAATATAGCTGAGGGTAAAAATCACCCCATTTCCAGAATCCCGTCCGAACCGTTTTCTCTTTTGAGCGATGACGACCTTCATTTTTTTAACGAAGGCAATCATTTTCGCCTTTATAAAAAGCTGGGTTCGCATAGGGTGAATGTGGAGGGAGTCTCCGGAACCTATTTTGCCGTTTGGGCCCCCAATGCCGAACAGGTTCATGTGATCGGAGATTTTAACAATTGGAATAAGGAGAGTCACCCTCTAAACCCCAAACAGCAGTCCGGGATATGGGAAGGGTTTTTCCCCGGCCTCACCAAGGGAACCATATATAAATATTATATCCAATCCCAACATGACGGATACCGGGTGGAGAAGGCGGACCCATTTTCGTTTTATAAAGAATTGGCGCCGAGAACGGGATCCAGGATCTGGGATCTGGACTATATTTGGAACGATCAGGATTGGATGGAAAAACGCCGCGGCCAGAAAAACTCATTGAACGGCCCCATATCTATCTATGAAGTCCATCTGGGATCTTGGATGCGGGTTGCCGAAGAGGAGCACCGGCCTCTCACATACAGGGAGCTTGCGGGAAAACTCACGGACTATGTCAAAGAAATGGGATTCACCCACGTTGAATTCCTTCCCGTTATGGAGCATCCGTTTTATGGTTCCTGGGGTTACCAGTGCACGGGTTTTTTCGCTCCGACCAGCCGCTACGGAACCCCGCAGGATTTCATGTTTCTGGTCGATCACCTGCACCGGAACAACATTGGAGTGATTCTGGACTGGGTGCCGTCTCACTTTGCCACTGACGTCCATGCCCTGGGATATTTTGACGGGACCCATCTGTTTGAACATCAGGATCAGCGCCAGGGGGTCCACCCGGATTGGGGCAGTCTCATTTTCAACTATGGACGCAACGAGGTGCGGAGTTTCCTGATAAGCAGTGCCCTGTTCTGGCTGGATGTTTTCCATGCGGATGGGTTGAGGATGGACGCGGTCGCCTCCATGCTTTACCTGGATTACTCAAGGAAAGAAGGGGAGTGGATCCCTAACCGTTATGGAGGCCGCGAAAACATTGAGGCCATCGATTTTTTACGCAATTTCAACGAAGCGGTTTATCAAACCCACCCGGAAGTACAGACCATGGCGGAAGAATCCACCGATTGGCCCATGGTCTCAAAACCCCCCTATGTGGGGGGATTGGGATTCGGATTGAAATGGGATTTGGGATGGATGAACGATACCCTGGAATTCATGACGAAAGACCCGGTTCACCGCAAATTCCATCATGATCATTTAACCTTTCGGCTTGTGTATGCCTATCACGAAAATTTCGTTCTCCCCCTGTCTCACGATGAAGTAGTGCATGGCAAAGGTTCTCTTCTCGGCATGATGCCGGGTGATGACTGGCAGAAGTTCGCCAACCTGAGATTATTGCTGGGACATATGTATTCCCAGCCGGGTAAGAAACTTCTGTTTATGGGAGGAGAATTCGGGCAATGGTCAGAGTGGAATCATGAAAGCAGTCTGGATTGGCATCTGTTGAAATATGCTCCTCATAAAGGGCTGCAGCTTTGGGTGAAAAGTTTGAATCAGCTTTACAGCAAGGAGAAGGCCCTGTTTCAACTAGATTTCGACCCGGATGGCTTTGAATGGATCGATTGCGCCGATTCACAGCAAAGCATCCTTGCTTTATTGCGGAAAGGACGCCAGCAGGAGGATCAAATCGTAGTGGTTCTGAACTTTACCCCCGTTCCCAGGCGTCACTACAGGGTGGGAGTTCCCTGCGGCGGTTTCTGGAAAGAAGTGTTGAACAGCGACTCCACGGAGTATGGGGGAAGCGGCATCGGCAATTTGGGAGGGGTAGAGGCCGATCCGGTTCAGTGTCACAATCGGCCGTTTTCCCTGGATATTTCGTTGCCCCCGTTGGCCGCGTTGTTTCTGAAGAATGAGTGAGGGATAATTTTTCCGAGCACTTCGAGAAACGTCAGGCTCATAATTTTTTTTCGAGCTTATGGCAACCAGTAAAGCAGTTCATCCGCTAGTCGTTTTTCCGAATCATTCCATTTACAAAATTAGCTTTACCGGTCGGTGAGTGAATCGATGAAAAAGTATATTTGTATTCATGGTCATTTTTATCAACCTCCCCGTGAAAATCCCTGGCTAGAGGCGATCACTCCCCAGGAATCCGCTTCTCCCTACCATGACTGGAACGAGCGGATCACTGCCGAATGCTATGCGCCTAACACCCTGGCCAGAATTCTTGACGAGGAAGGCCTCATCACGGAAATGGTCAACAATTATTCTAAAATCAGTTTCGATTTTGGTCCGACCTTGCTGGGTTGGATGGAATTGAACGCGCCGAAAACTTATCAGGCCATTCTTGCCGCGGATCGGGAAAGTCAAAAGAGATTTTCCGGACATGGTTCAGGCCTGGCCCAATGTTATTCCCATATGATCATGCCCCTGGCGAACCATAGAGATAAATACACGCAGGTTTATTGGGGAATTCGGGATTTTGAATACCGGTTCAAGCGCTTTCCCGAAGGGATGTGGTTGCCCGAAACCGCGGTCGACATCGAAACTCTGGAAATAATGGCGGAGTTTGGAATTCGCTTCACGATCCTCGCTCCGCATCAGGCCGCAAGGTTCCGTTTCCTGGAAGGGGGAAGATGGCGGGAACCGGGTGAGGGTGGGATCGATACCACCCAACCGTATGTCCTTGGACTACCCTCGGGCGGAGACATTCATATTTTCTTTTATCAGGGTCCGCTTTCCAGGGCGGTGGCCTTTGAAAACCTACTTCATAAAGGAGAAGCCTTCGCGCATCGATTGTTGAAAGCATTTCCCGGTAAGAAGGATCATTCGCAATTGGTTCATATTGCCACGGACGGTGAGACCTACGGCCATCATCATAAATTCGGAGACATGGCCTTGGCCTCTGCCCTGAAGTATATCGATGACCAGAGTGAGGCAAAACTGACTAATTACGGGGAATTCCTTGAAAAATATCCTTCCACCCATGAGGTGGAAATAATTGAAAACACCTCCTGGAGCTGTGAGCACGGGGTGGAACGCTGGAAGAGTAATTGCGGATGCCATATTGGCGGTGATCCGAGCTGGAACCAGAAATGGCGGAAGCCTTTGAGAGAAGCTCTGGATGATCTCAGGTATACCTTGATCTCTCCATTCAAGGAAAAGGCCCAACCGTTTTTTAAAGACCCCTGGGAAGCCAGGAACAATTATATTCAGGTTATTCTTGACCGTTCGCAGGAGAGTATTGATCAATTTTTTGCTCAACATGCATTAAGGGAATTGAACGGACCAGAGAGAATTCTCGCCCTGAAACTTTTGGAACTGCAGCGAAATGCCATGCTCATGTACACCAGTTGCGGATGGTTTTCATGTGATCTCTCCGGCATAGAAACCGAGCAGATTTTGCAATTCGCGGGCCGGGTGGTTCAGCTCGCGGATGAACTTTTTGAACGGAATGTTGAGCCCCAATTTCTTAAATTCCTTGAGAAAGCTGAAAGCAATCTGGTCAAAAAGGGAAATGGAAGGGCGGTTTATGAAAATACAGTGGATAAATCGACGGTGGTCCTGTCCAAGCTCTGCGCCCACTTTGCATTGGGTTCCTTGTTCGAGGAATTCAATCATCTTACCCGGATTTATTCCTACACGGTGGAGCTTGAGGATTACCAGAATTTAAAATATGAGAAAGCGAGGCTGGCGCTGGGGTGGGGAAGGGTGACCTCGATAGTCACTTTGGAACCCTTTGCTTTTCACTTCAGCGTCATGCATCAGGGGGATTATCACCTGAAAAACTTTATCCACCAGTTTGAGGATGTCGGGGCCTATTCCTGCAGTATGGAAGAAGCCAAAGAGGGGTTTTTAAGGGGGGATTTTGAGGGGACCTTATCACATCTGGAAAACCATTTTGGCGGGATAAGCTATCCCTTGAAGTCGCTTTCCAAAAACGAACAAAAAAAGATATTTGATGAGATTTTATGGTCCACTCTGGATGAAAACGAAAAGTTGTATCAGAAACTTTATGAGTCCTATGCTCCCTTGAACCGTTATCTTAAAGATCAGGATATTGTTCCTCCTAAAATCTTCTCCACTCTTATGGAGGCAGTTTTAAACGCAAAACTCAGGAAGGCGTTCGCAGACCCTGATTTTAAATTGATTCATAACCTTATGGAGGAAGTGAGGATACATGGGCCATCCATGGACTTGGAAACCTTCAAGCATATTTTTAAAGATGGTGTCGAGCGAATGGCCCGGGAGTTTTACGATTCCCCAGCCAACTTGACGGTTTTAGAAAACTTCGGGGATGCGGTCAACCTTCTGTCCTCCATGTCTCTGCAGGTGGATTTGTGGAAATCCCAGAACATCTGTTATGAAATTAAAAAGAATTTGTACGATGATTATGAAGAAAAAAGAAAACTAGGCGACCCTGTTGCCGAAGAATGGATAAAACGGTTTAAACCCCTCGCTGAAGCGCTTTCTATTCAAATTGCCTAAATAAAAATGATACCTTACCTTCGAGGTTGTGAGCTCAGGATTTAATGGAAAATAGAAAAAGCGGCATCCTTCTTCATATCACTTCCCTTCCTTCGGATTATGGCGTCGGTGATCTCGGCCCCACGGCGTACCGGTTTGTGGATTTTCTTCAGCAGGCGGGGCAAGGCTACTGGCAGATCCTTCCCTTGAACCCTACAGCCCTTTTCAATTCTCCTTACAGCAGTCCCTCAGCCTTTGCATTCAACAGCTGTTTCATCAGCCCGGAACTTATGGTGAGGGATGGATGGATCTCGCAATCGGATATTGAGTCGGTCCCGAAATTTCAGGAAGACCGTGTGGATTATTCTTCCGTTATGGATTTTAAGGAAAAGTTGTTTGCGAAAGGTTATGAACGATTCAAAGCTTCAGGCAGGAATGAAGCTTTTAAGAGGTTTTGCCGGGAAAACTCCCTTTGGCTGGAGGATTATGCCTTGTTTGTCGCTCTCAAATCCGAATTCAAGGAAAACCCCTGGTGGGAATGGCCGGATGGATTCAAAAACAGGGATGAAGATATCCTGAGAACTTCGGTGAATAAATTTCATGAAAGACTGGAGATGGAAAAATTTCTCCAGTTTCTTTTTTACTGGCAATGGTCGGAATTGAAAGATTATTCCCGTGAAAGAGGAGTCCGGTTATTCGGAGACGTAGCGATTTACGTGACTCGTGACAGCGCCGATGTCTGGGCTCATCCTGAACTCTTTAAACTCGGACCGGACAAGAATCCTTATGTGGTGGCGGGTGTTCCGCCCGATTATTTCAATAAAACCGGCCAACTGTGGGGCAATCCGATTTACAACTGGGAGGCGCTCAGGGAGCGGAATTATGAGTGGTGGGTTCGGCGGATGGACCATAATCTGCGGTGTTTTGACCTGGTGAGGATCGACCATTTCAGGGGTTTTATTGCCGCATGGGAGGTTCCGGCAGGTGAAAAAACCGCGGAAAACGGGAGGTGGGTGGAAGGGCTGGCCATGGATTTATTTTCAACCCTCATTCGGAAGATACTCTCCTTTTCCATCGTGGCTGAAGATTTGGGACACATCACCCCCGATGTGCGGGCAGTTATGGAGCGGTTGGATTTTCCGGGGATAAAACTGCTGATCTTTGCGTTTGGGGATGGCGTGGATCGCAACCCTTACGCACCGCACAATCATGTAAAAAACTGCGTGGTGTATACTGGCACGCATGATTGCAACACCCTTAAAGGTTGGTTTGATGAGGAATTGTCAGAGAATGACCGGGAAAGATTATTCACTTACCTGGGTGGCAGGTATTCTTCCGATACGATATCTCGGGAAATGGTGCGGTTGGCCATGATGTCAGTGGCGGATACGGTCATTATCCCCATGCAGGATATTCTGGGTCTGGGGGCCGAGGCCCGCTTGAATATTCCTGGAACCACCGAAGGAAACTGGGAGTGGCGCCTGCCCTGTGGCCGATTGACAGCGGAGTTGGCCTGTACTCTGCAGAGTTTGACAAAACTTTTCGGTAGAGGCTAGCGGTTTTCCTCTTAGATCTGGTTGGGAGTGGTATTCCAGATATTCCGCACATACTCCAGTATGGAACGGTCACTGGAAAATTTCCCTATTTTTGCGACATTGATGATGGATTTTTTGGTCCACGATTCCACATCCAGATACTCCCTGTTGGTCGCTTCCTGGATTTTGCAAAAAGAAGAAAAGTCCGCCAGAACCATATAAGGATCTCCATGATCCAAAAGGCTTGCCACGATGGGTTCGAACAGATCCTGTTGATCGGCGGAGAAAACTCCTCTCCGGACCATATCCAGAACTTCTCTTAGTTCATCGTTATTGGAGTAAATATCTCCGGGCTGGTAGTTGGATTGTTTTAATTTTTGAACCTCATCGGCTTTCAGACCGAAGATAAAAATGTTGTTCTCCCCGACCTCTTCCAAGATTTCAATATTTGCTCCATCCAGCGTACCTATTGTTAATGCACCATTGAGGGCCAGCTTCATGTTGCCTGTGCCGGAGGCTTCCATTCCAGCTGTGGAAATCTGATCGGATAAATTCGCAGCTGGGATGATCTTTTCCGCCAGGGTCACCGAGTAATTAGGAAGAAATATTACCTTAAGCCTGCCTTTCATCGATAAGTCTTCGTTGATGACCTGGGCGACGCTGTTGATAAACTTGATGATCAGCTTAGCCATCGCGTAGCCCGGAGCCGCCTTGCCGGAAAATATTACCGTCCGCGGGACCGGAACGCTTTCGGGATTTCTCCTGATCCGGTTATAAAGAGTGATCACGTGAAGGACGTTCAAGACCTGTCTTTTATATTCATGGATTCGCTTGATTTGAACTTCAAACATTGAGTCAGGGTCGACGGTCAATCCCAATGTTTTTTGAATATATTTTGTCAACTGCGCTTTATTATTTTTTTTGATATTCCGCCACTGTTCTTGAAAACCGGGATCGTCCATGTTCGGGAGTAATTTATTAAGATCCGACAAATGGGTGATCCATGAATCTCCAATTGATTCGGAAATCAATGAGGCCAGCCCGGGGTTACAGGATTTTAGCCATCGCCGTTGTGTGACCCCGTTGGTGATATTCAAAAATCGGTCGGGGAACATTTCATGAAAATCGGGGAAAACCCTGTTCTTCAGAATTTCGGTGTGCAGGGCCGAAACGCCATTGACGGAATGGCTTCCGATGATAGACAGGTTCGCCATGTTTACCGCTTTGACGTGGTTTTCATTGATTAAAGACATCCGACTCAGGCGGCCGGGATCGTCAGGGAAACGGGTTTCGACCTGGCGCAGGAATCGGCTGTTGATGTCATAGATAATGCTTAAATGTCTGGGCAGTATCTTGCTTAAAAGATCCACCGGCAACCTTTCCATGCCCTCTGGAAGGGTGGTGTGGTTGGTGAATGCGAATGTGTTGACGGCGATTTCCCAGGCTTTTTCCCAGGGGATTTCCTCTTCATCCACCAGGATCCGCATCAGTTCCGGGATGGCCAGTGAGGGATGGGTGTCATTCAATTGAATAGCTACTTTATCGGTGAATTGATCAAAATTGGAGTGGTGCTTTTTGTATCGGCGGATGATATCATGCAGCGAGGCGGAAACAAAAAAATATTCCTGTTTCAATCTAAGCTCTTTTCCCGGAGCGACATGATCGTCGGGATACAGGACTTTTGAAATTATTTCGCTTTCGTGTTTGTTTTGTACCGCCTGGAAATAATTGCCGGCCTGGAAATATTCCAGCTCCAGTTCGCGGGTGGACCGGGCGCTCCATAAGCGCAGATTGTTCACCGTGTTATTTTTGTATCCCGGGATTGGAATATCGTAAGCCATAGCCATGACATCCTGGGTGTCCACCCATTGATCTCTGGTTTTCCCTTGAGAGGTTTTACTGGTTTCCACATGTCCGTAGAACCTGACAGGGAACAGGGACCTGGGCCGCGGGATTTCCCAGGGATTTCCTATGCGCAGCCAGTTGTCCGATGTTTCAACCTGATAACCGCGGATGATTTTCTGATAAAAAATTCCGAATTCGTATCGGATACCGTAACCGTAACCGGGAATTCCCAGCGTGGCCAACGAATCGAGATAACAGGCCGCCAGACGGCCCAGTCCCCCGTTTCCCAGACCCGCTTCTATTTCTGTTTCTTCCATTTCATGGATATCGTGGCCCAGATCTTCCAATGCCTGTTTATATTCTTCATAAATTCCCAGGTTGACCAGGCTGTTGCTTAAAAGCCTGCCGATTAAAAATTCCATCGACAGGTAATATACCCGCTTTACTTTATTCTCATAATAGGACTGCTGTGTTTGGAGCCATTTTTCCACAAGCCGGTCGCGCACCGAGAGAGCCAGGCTGATAAAATAATCAAGTTTGGTGGCGGAAAATTTATCGTCCACCAGGGTGTACTTCAGGTAGTACTGAAACGAGAGTTTCAGTGATTTGCTGGATAGCTTATCCGGTGTGTGCTTCAGGCCTGATGTGTTCATAGAATCTATCATTGGGTATTTTGATAACTATAACGTAATTTTAACGGGATTTTGCGGGAAGTTACTTGCGTTGAAAGGTAAAGCTTCTGATAAGGCCTTAGGGAAACAAGCCCATACACGGTTGCATGCATTATAATATAAAATCCTGAAAACCTATTAATGTATTGAGCAAAAATTGATCTATCTGATTTATTAGGGGTGCTGGTTTGGCCGCGGCCGGTTCTTAAAAAGGACAGGCTGGATGCGATTATTATACCTTCCTTGAAGAATTAGAGAGAAAAACACAAATGTTTCCGTTCTTAATATTTGTTTTGATGGCGATCCCGCTGGTTTCCCCTTCACCGGAGTTATGGGCGGAGGAAGAGAATCCGGAAGTGTATCGTGAAGAATGCGGGAAGGGTGTGACCATTTATTGTATCGCCAGCGGAATGGCAGAAGAAAAAGCGGGTAATCTGGAGAAGGCATTGGGATTTTATCGATCGGCCTGCGAAAACCATCCCACGCAAGGGCATCTCGGATCATGTACTCCCTTGCTTTCCCTCGGTAGGCAGATGGGCCGCCTCGATCAGGTGACAGGAAAGCTGGAGTCACTTTGTGGGTCAGGGGATGACACAGTCTGTTTTTATCTTGCCAAGGAATATTTCAAAATCATGGAATACCACCGGGGTTTTGTTCATCTGGAGCGGTTGTGCAGAGAGGATTTTCAACCCCCCGATCCGGCCGATTATGGTCCCTGCTACCATTTGGGAAACAATCTGCAAAAAATCAGGGAACCAGAACGGGCTTCAAAAATTTTTCAGTTCGATTGCGAACGGAATCCAGTCACGGCCAGGCCGAGTTGTGACCGGTATGCATCCCTGGCCATGGCAATGCAGGACGTTGGAGAAGCGAGAGATTCCATCAGAAAATTTGAGGCCATCGAGTGGGTGCTGTTCCTCTTGGTGTCTATGCCGTTTCTGGGCTATGGGTTCTTGAGATTGGGGCGCCGGTCCGTGTTCCATATCCTGCGCTGGCCGGTGCCCGTAATGGCCCTGATCAGCTGGTTTTTTTGGGAGTCCTGGGGGCTCCAAGAGCCTCAACCGCATGCGGATTTATTTTTTATCCTGCCTTCTTTATTGCTCTTATTGGTGTTTGCTTTACAGGCTCACCGGAGACTTAAAGATCGGGACGAAAAGAAATATCTGAAAGCAGAAAGATAATGCGGTCCGACAAACTTCATTTGAAGTAAATTTTTTAATTTTTCTAGATAACATATAAAAACAAAAGGTTTCTGGATTGGGTTTTTTATAAAATGGATATCGGTACTTTCCCTGGCTATAAAAATCAAAAAGCAGGCGATTCTCTCCTTTATTTACGGTTTTCTTTCTACGGGTCTGTGCTTTGCTGGCGATCGGGCAGAAGGTATCCCTGAATCCAACCCTCTGACTGAGGGAGAAAGAAATTGGCTGTCTTCTCATCCGGATATTAAACTGGCCCCTGATCCGGAATTCAAGCCCATAGAATTTATTGATGAGAGGGGGAAATAAATAGCAATCGCTGCGGATTATATAGGCCTGATAGAAAAGAAACTGGGTATTGATTTCACTGTGGTGGGCCTGAAGAACTGGGATGAAGTTCTGGAAAAATAATCGG
>JAYZAN010000103.1:0-4434 GCA_036339675.1 Nitrospinota bacterium | reverse complement strand
CTTGCCCGGTCTTACACCTGAAAAGTCTATTAAAGGCGCCTCTAATAATTCGAGATTTTACGATTTGGCGACTCGCTTGCCCTTTATTTTAGGTTCATGACTCGTTAAGAAGCCATTTTTAAATGATTTTTAATAGTAATTATAAGGGTTTAACCTGTTTTCGATGGCTTTAACTAGTCATAAGCCTTAACAAAAAGGGCAAGCTAATGGACGCAGGCAATTTTTAGAGGTCCTCTTAAATTAATAAGTTATGATCCGCCTGAGAACGTGCAAACTCATCCCAGCTTTGCTTGACAAAGTCACATTTTATAGGTATTTTGAGAAAGTTGCAGGAGGAATAATTTCCCATTTAAGCTTTTATAAAAAAGGGTTAAGTTTAAAAGGAATTGTTCCGATATGCAATATAGAATGGAGCTGGAGGCTTCAGCAAGGGGGACCGTCTTAATCGGTATTCCAAAAAATAATTAAAATTTAATACGTTAGCGCATAAAAACCAGGTAATTAACAGGTTGAGCTGATGGAAATCCCAGGAAACGAATTTCGAATTAAAAGCAAAGCCATTCAGGAAAAGGGCCGAGTAGCTGGGAAAAGTCCTGCCAAAGATGTCACCAGCCCTTCCTCGGTTTCCAAGACCCAGGGAACGGAAAACATTGCCCTGTCCTCCAAGGCTAAAGATATTCAAAAGGCTTTTGAAGCCGCCAAGTCTTCTCCCGATATCCGGGTAGACAAGGTGGAGCGAATCAAAAACTCCATCGCCGACGGAACCTTCCACGTCGACAGCAAGGATCTGGCCGAGAAAATCCTCAAAGACATTATCACTGAATCCAAATTCCTGGGTTAAGTCGATAGTCCTACAGACAGGTCCGATTCTTCAAACAACCCATTTCTAATCTGATACTCTCTCAAATTTTTTTGTGCTTGTGGTGATTGGCCCATAGTAAAAAATCCGGGCAGAAAAATACATGTGTGTGGGGGGCGGTAGGTTCCGCGATCAAATTCGAAACCGGTTTGAAAGGAATTCTGATACGAAAGGGGAAGTCTCGGGTTTCAACCTTGGTTGGTGGAAGTCATGGAAGCAGGCCGAGACCTGATGAACTGATTCAGTTTTTCAATAAGGGTATTCACTTCCATGCCGTGCATCAGTGCCCCGTTTTCCAGGGAATCGAAATTGACTGCAAAGCAACTTCCACAACTCATTTTCAGGTCTTCAAAGAAC
Source organism: Nitrospinota bacterium (assembly GCA_036339675.1). Taxonomy (GTDB): domain Bacteria; phylum Nitrospinota; class Nitrospinia; order Nitrospinales; family VA-1; genus JAYZAN01. Next base: position 3,218 of record JAYZAN010000103.1, on the reverse strand, counting down.
TTCATCGTCTCGGGATATGCAACGATAATCTCATTGATTCTGGTACCTTTGCTTATAATCATGACGAGATGACCCAAATCAAACAAACTTGCTCCAGTCTGAAACCTATGCTAGCATCTAAACTCTCAGGAGACAACGCTTTTCGGAGACCCGTTTAATGGCCAAAAAATGTGAAATTTGTGACAAAGGCCCCCAGTTTGGCAACAACGTCAGCCACGCGAATAACAAGACCCGGCGCCGCTGGAACCCTAATTTGAAGAAAATCAGAGGTCTCTATAAAGGAGCTTTAAGGTCGATGAAGGTGTGTACCCGGTGTCTGAAGGCAGGCAAGATCGTTAAAGTCGTTTAGTTCAATTCACCTGATATTCCCTATCCCCAGGCAGTTTCGACCCGTCGTCCTTCCTTTCCAGCGTCTTTTTTCCTGAAAATTTGCGGCTGTATTCCTTGATCCGTTCCAGATGAATGACCCCGTCCACCTTTCGGACCTCATCGAAAGTACTGTTGAGATGGGCGAGGTCCTGAATTTCCATATTCAGATCAAAATAGGCCCTTTTTAGAGGTCCCTGCTTGACCAGCGCCTGGGTGATATTGATCCCGCATTTTGCCAGGGTATTGCTGATACTCGCCAGCAGACCGGGTTTGTCCTCGGTAACGATGGAGATACGAACCGAATAACTCGTTTTAGGACTGCTACCCCATTCCACATCCACCAGCCGTTCCGATTCGTTTTTAATGGTAGTCATGCTCGGGCAATCGAAATGATGAACGGTGACGCCGCGGCCACGGGTGATGTACCCGATAATGGGATCGCCGGGGACGGGATTACAGCACTTTCCCACCCTTAACAGGATATCTTCATCAAAGCAGGTCACCTTGATGGCGCTTTCTTTGTTCTTGGGGGGGACTTTTTCCTTTAATTTAAGAATTTCCGAATCCTTGGGACCCTTCGCTTTAAGTTTCTCCTTGGGAAGGAGTTTGCTCACCACATGATGGGCGGAAATTTTACCGATCCCGATCCCCCTTAACAAGCTGTCCAGGTTACCGAATCCGGATGCATGGATCGCTTCATCCAGTTGTTTACCCTTCAACACGGTTGCCGGGTCTTCATCGTATCGCTGTATCTCTCTTTCCAGCAACCCCCGGCCGAGGCTGAGGCTTCTAGCATTTTCTTTCTGGTTCAAAAAACTGGCAATCTTACTCCGGGCCTTGGGGGTCTTGACAAAGGCCAGCCAGTCCCGGTTGGGAGTCCTTTGCTTGGAAGTCGTCACCTCCACCTGATCCCCGTTTCTCAATTTGTAACGAAGAGGAACGATTTTGCCGTTGACCTTGGCCGAGGTGCAATGATGACCGATATCCGTATGCACCGCATAAGCGAAGTCGACCGGGGTCGCCCCCCGGACCATCGAAATGACCTCCCCCTGAGGTGTGAACACATAGACCTCGTTGGAAAACAAATCGACCTTGAAAGCGTTCAAAAATTCCTTGGGGTTCTTGAAGTCTTTCTGGCTTTCCAGCAAATGCCGGACCCATACCAGGGGATTGTCCTTAGTCTTGCTTTTCGAGGGTGCATCTTCCTTATACTGCCAGTGGGCGGCGATGCCTTCCTCGCAAACCTTGTGCATTTCCTCCGTACGAATCTGGACTTCCACCCGCTCTCCCTCGGGCCCGATTACCGTGGTATGCAGGGACTGGTACATGTTGGGCTTGGGCATGGCTATATAGTCTTTGAACCTTCCCGGTATCGGTTTCCAGAGGGAATGAACCAGGCCCAAAACTGCATAACAGTCTTTAAGAGACTGGGTTAAAACCCGGACCCCGGTCAGGTCATACACATCCTCAAAACTGATGTTTTGCTGCACCATTTTTTTATACACACTGTAATAATGTTTGGGTCTTCCCAGAACCTTGCCGACGATTTCTGAATTCTCCAACTCCTGGGCCACCCGGGAACGGACCTTTCCCACATATTTCTCGCGCTCTTTCTGGCGGAGCTCGACTTTTTCCTGAATGTTTTTAAATTTTTCGGGATATAGGTATTTGAAGGCCCCGTTTTCCAATTGCGCTTTCATCCAGCCGATCCCCAGCCTGTTGGCGATGGGGGAATATATCTCCAGGGTTTCTCGGGCGATGCGCTTTTGCGTGGATTCTTTCAGCGAATTCAGGGTCTGAAGATTGTGCGCGCGGTCGGCAAGCTTGATCAGTACAACCCGGATATCCTTGGACATGGCGAGGATCATTTTCCGGTAATTTTCTGCCTGGCTTTCCTCCAGGCTGGAAAATTTCATCTTGCTGATTTTGGTCACCCCTTCCACCAGCTGGTAAATTTCTTCACCGAATAATTCCTGGATTTCTTCAGGGGTGGCGAGGGTGTCCTCCAGGGTATCGTGCAGAAGTCCTGCAGCAACGGTTTTCTCGTCCATCTTGAGGCGGGTCAGGTTGTAGGCGACTTCGACCGGATGGGAAAAATAGGCCTCCCCGGAGACACGGCTCTGGCCCCGGTGTGCCTTGGCGGAATAGACGTACGCGTCTAAAATAACATCCAGGTCGGCGGAAGAATGATAGTCCAAAACCGCATCGGTGATGTCGTTGAGTTGCAGCATTCCATTTTTGCCTAAAATTGTAAATTGTTTAACCCAGGAGTTTCCTGATCTTTCTCCTCCTTCAAAAACATGGCTGTTTTTTCAGGAATTATAATCAGCCAAGAATACTTACGTTCGCCATTCATGTCAATTTTACTTCGAAAGCTTCGCGGTTTCAATCGATCCATAGGGAATTTGTTAACTTGTCAGGAGGCACGCAGAAAGGGATAATCAATATTCAGAACGTCGAGCCGCATCCCGCGCCCCAAACTGTACACAAATCTTAATCATCCAATGCAAAGTCCCGAAAAATCCCATTCCGACAATCCGCTCCAGGACCCGCTTCAGTTTGTTAAAGGCGTGGGACCGAAAAGATCGATGCTGCTTCAGAAGCTGTATCTGTCAACAATAGAAGATATGCTCTTTTTTCTTCCTTTCCGGTACGAAGACAGGAGCCGGGTCAAAAAGATTTCTGAACTGACCGCCGGAGAACAGGCCACTTTTACCGGAAAAATTATCAACACGGGCACCTTTCGTATCGGACGCAGAAAAAAAATCTTCGAAATCATCCTACAGGACGAGTCCGGGGTCATCCGGGCAAAATGGTTTCAATTCAACGAAAAATACATGCTCGGGAAA
>JAYZAN010000102.1:0-5771 GCA_036339675.1 Nitrospinota bacterium | reverse complement strand
CCTCAGCTCGACTACGATCACCAGCAGTGGGACACTGGGCTTGACGGGCGCAACTGGAATTGATTTTGGTGCCGGGTCTGTATTCACCGCGGGGGGTACTCTGACTATGAGCACGACCTCAGGTGGGGTCACCGGGCAGGGTGCTCTGACATTACAGTCGGCGGGAGGAATCACGCTCTCGGAAGATCTGACCACCGCGGGTGCGACCGTAATCACGGCGGACAGTGACGGCAATGGGGCAGGGACCTTCACCCTGAATTCCGGCAAGACTGTGTCTACAGGAAATAACAGCCTGACTATCACCGCGGATGATTTTGCTTTGAGCGGCTCCCTAAATTCGGGCACCGCTGGGACCACGGTTCTGGTGTCCGACGGTGGAACGATCGGTCTCGGGGCGACCGCGGGCAATTTGACGATCATCGGCTCGGAACTGCAGAATATTACGGCAAATACATTAACGGTCGGAAACGGTTCAACGGGCAACATCACGGTGAACGGCATCACTTCCACCAACAGCGCCAATGTTGGAACGGTCTCCCTGGTTGCAGGCGCCTCAAACTCCACCATCACGTTCGATACGGCCGCTTCCTCATTCTCCGCGTTGTCCCTGAAGGCGGATGGAGATATCGCACTGAACACCGGTGTGACCACCACCGGTGCGACAACACTGACTTCCAATTCCGGAAATACCATCGGTTTGGGAAGCGCGAATTGTGGAAGCTCGTGTAGCGTGTCCCTCACCCAGGTGGACCTGTCCAATATGACCGCGGCCAGTTTGACCATCGGCGATAGTCTGGGTGGAAATATCTTCGTGGATAATGTCACCGCCACAGGCGCTCCGATGACTTTATCCACAGGGTCTGGGAGAACGGTGAGTTTTGTTAATTCCAACGGCAATTCCACGTTCGGGGCATTGACGGTCAATGCCGGGACCGGGGGCGTGGTATTCTCGGCCAATCAGACCGCTACCAGTAACCTGGTAGTGAACAGCGGGGGCAGCATCATCGGGACCAGCGGCTCCCTGGCTGTTACCGGAACCGCCGGACTGAACACCAGCGTTGCGGGAAGCGCGATCACTTTGAGCAATACCGGAAATACGTTCTCGGGGACGACCTCATTGAACACCGCCGGGACGTCAGGAAACGCCACCCTGGTCAGCAACAGTAATCTGATTCTTGGCAACTCCAATGTGGGTGGAAACCTGGGTGTCACAGTCGGCGGGACCAGCAAGAGCCTTACAGTGAATGGATCTCAAACGGCGGGAGGAAACATTTCCCTGCTTTCCGATGATGATATCGCGTTCAATGCCTCCGGTTCCCTCATTACGACTTCGGGAAACATTACCGTGACGGCGGACAACGATAGTTCCGGCGGCGGTTCGGGCGGCGCGCTGACAATGGCCGATGGCGTGGTGATCAATACGGGAAGCGGAACCATTGTCCTGAGAGCGGATGAAAATGTCACTCTGGGTCGGTTAATCACCACGAGCAATTCCGATTCTGCGGTCACGCTCACCTCCACCAGCGGCGGTATTTTTGACGGAGGGGATCTTGGCGGCGCCGATGTGGATGCGCTCAACGGGAGATTGGTCGCCGATACGGTCACAGGATTCGGGTTGACGGGTAATCCGGTTGAAACCCGTGTGAGATCAGTGGATATCGACAATACGACTTCGGGCGATGTAGATATTTTTGAAGCGGATGCTCTGGAGATTTTCAAGATCAACCAAACAGGACCGGAGAATATCCGAGTATCCCATTCCGGAAACCTCACCGGCCAGAAAAACGCCACTGTTCCTTTGGCTTCCCTGGGGAAAATATTTTTCATTCAAAGATTCATATCGGTGGGCAACAGTCGGATTATCGGTGACACGGGAAAGAGGCTGGACGATCTCTCGGTAGAAAGAACCGTGGGTCTTGCGGTGGCAGCCGAAACGGAATTCACCTCGCATGCCATAAAGGGTTTTAATACCAGAGGAAACACGGTGACCGGCTCGTTGGGCAATTTGAAATCGGGACCCTTTATGGTGGACGTGTTCTCCGAGAATTTCGGGTTGGTGGAAGTGGATACCGAAACCAGGAAAGTTTATGGTGACCTGGGCGGTTTGGAGAGTTTTTGGGGAGATGACGGATCCGGACCTTCCAATCTGGCAAGGAGGGATGGCAGGTCCGGGAATAACGAGCAGGCCACCATTGAGCGCGGGGAAGATAACGAGAAAGAGAAGAAAGCCCAGGGCCGGATCAAGCCGGAATTCAAAAAAGCCAAGGTGAAAAAGGTGGGCCAGACCGCTTCCACCGGCCGGTAAAAAATTCTTCCCTCTTTGCCGTTACTTCTTTTTTAGAAATCCGAATAAAGATTTTCCTTTTGGCTGTTCTTCAGGGGCGGGTGTGCCTGAAATTTTATCTTTTACTGCGGTTTCCCCCTTGTTTCTGGAAAACAAGGAACTCAACCACGATTTTCTTTTTCCGGTTTCTTCCATCTTCCTGATTTGTCCTGTATCTTGAAGTGGCGGGGATTCAGAAGGGGCAAGAGGGGCGTCCGCATGAATCAATTCTAGCCCGAACCCAAGACTGCTGAGATAACTTCTCGCAACGTTTGCCTGTTCCTGGGCAACGGTCCACTGAAATTGCCAGGTGTTTCCCTGGGCTAACTCGGAAACTATCCAGCTCGCTTCTTCCGTATCCATCCTGAATATTTTTGCGATTTTGGCTATGGCATCATCCGGATCGCTCCCCGACCAGCTGTTGATTTTGATATAGACGCTTATGTTCCTTCTCCCCTTTTGATGGAAATGGGCCTAATGGTTTTATTTTATTTGGAGTTCATATGATACGAGAAATCGCCATATTTATTAGGAGTTTTTAAGAGGAATTCCCGTAACGGGTAACTTCCGGTATCCAGAGTTTTTCAAATATTCAGCGTCCAGGAAAGATAAGGAGCCATATTCGGGATGTTCCAGGGCTTTCTTGCTCAAGTAATCGTATTGGTTGTTGTTGATCGGGAGAGACTGCAAATCAAAATAACCGGGGTCGACAGGGTCCCTGCGTAACAGGACCAGTGTGGATTTTTCCAGACCGTGGGTTTCTGCAATATGGTTCAGGGCGGTGGGCGGGTCTTCTCCTTCCCCCAGGCGCTTGCGGACCGCATCCTCGATGCGCTGATTGCGCTCCATATGGCGGGCATGGGGATAATCGGGTTTCGAAAGCATCATGAAATCCAGATGCGGCCAGTAGTTATTGATAAAATCGTCGAAGCTGACGGAAGCTCCCTTGCTAAGGGTGATATCCCTGGCCCGGTCTGGGGCCTCCTGAAGAAGTTTGTTGTAAAGAGTCACGATATTATGGACGCTGTCATAGAGGACCACCAGGTGAAAGGAATTGATTTTTTCATGAGTCCGGAACGAATCCATCGCCTTGATAAGGATCACCAGCAGAGTGTGCATGTCCTCCATTTTTAAAAACGCGGAGGTCCATGGGAAACGGGTGGAATACCAGCCGGGGATGTCGGCGGGATATTCCTGGCGGGATGAACCGGGTGGCGGCTGATACTCGTTATCCACATAATTCATTAAATCGTCCAACTCTTTATAAGCGAGATCCAGCCCGGCTCTGACTATAGTATAAGGAAAAAGGTTGCGCTGGTATTCCATGTAGTCTTTAACCGCAGGAAGGCGGTCCTCCAATAAGTGCTTATGGTCTCTAACGGAAATGTCATTGGCGAAAATCAGCATGAGGGATTCCGGGAATTTCGGGTCGTTACTTGTTGGGATTAATATTCTGCGAAAATATTTTTATCGGAGTTTCGGGTGCTCCTGATCATAACTTGTTAGGATCTATGTTTTTAGCAAACATCTGTAAAAGGTTCTTTTTTTCCTCGTCGCTTAAATTTTCAACAGTTTTTCTAATCTCCTCCATTTGTTCTGGGGTCATCTTGGAGAGATATTCCTGCGCCATCCCCTGAAGGTTCCCCAGATCGGGAACCCCATTCATCCATGAGCGGTTTTTCGATTCAGGGTTTGGACCGGAAGCCAGGTTCGAAGTTTCCTTAAGTTTTTCCCGGGACTGGAATTCGATGTGGTTTTCATGAATCGTTCCGAATATCTCTTCTTCTCTCAAATTGTCGAGAACATTTTTTAGCGAAGTGTTGCGATTTTTACAGGCGTCATATACGGGTTTAAATGGAAGTCGTACGATTTTATCAGGGAAACCCTTTTTGCCAATGGAATGTTTGATGCTTTCTTCAACCGCTTTGGAATCAGTCATAGTCTTTGAAGGAGGATCGGTGCTTCCGGTTAAGATGCACCCATTCGCCCGATGTTTCAGTTATTACGGGGAGCGCCCACTACGTGGGAGGAAACGGGATAAACTTTATCTCGCGCCTGACGGCTATCAGCACTCTCTAAAATTTTTTAGCTATCTGGCCCCGTGCCGAGGGGTAAAAATTTTTGTGGAACAATTGTAGTATAATCCTGATTGTGTACCTAGAACAGGCGGCACCACAAACGGTATTATATTCAATATATTTAAGTCTGTCGAATCCACCTCTCAAATATTTAAATTATGCCACAGCACAAAAAGACCAAAAAAACATCCACAAAAAGGAGAAAAGGTTCATCCTCTACCGGGAAGGCCGCCGGCCCGAAAAGGATACGTATAGCCCTGGCGCAGATGAATGCCGTGGTGGGTGATTTTAAACTCAATATTAAAAAAGCGAAATCCGCTCTAAAAGAGGCAAAAAAATACCAGGCAGACTTGATTTTGTTTCCCGAATTGTTCCTTCCTGGTTATCCGCCCGAGGATCTTCTGCTTAAAAAAGGTTTTGTTAAAAAAAATTGTGAGGCCCTCCAATTGGTCATTCCCCATACACGGGGTATCACCGCTTTGTTGGGGTTTGCGGAGCCGGACAAGGCCGGGCGGCTATACAATTCCGCCGCGCTGGCCGCAAACGGTAAGATGCTCGGCAGCTACAAAAAAATATGTCTTCCTAATTACGGTGTGTTCGATGAGAAAAGATATTTCACCGAAGGCTCCGCGCTGGCACGTTTTACCCAGGGGGAAATCACGTTCGGCATAACCGTGTGCGAAGACATCTGGTTTGCCGACGGACCGGGCAAGGCCTTGTGCGGGGAGGGCGGGGTGGATGTCCTTTTGAATATTTCTTCTTCCCCGTACTACAGGGGTAAAGGAAAGATTCGGTGCGAGATGATCCGCCAACGGGCAAAAAAATATCGTACTCATATGGTTTATGCAAACCTGGTAGGGGGGCAGGACGAATTGGTTTTCGACGGTCAGAGCCTGGTGATTTCCCCCCGTGGGGAAGTCCTAGCCCGGGGGAATTCTTTCGAGGAGGAATTGATTTTTGTCGACCTTAAGATTCGCTCCAAGAGCAGGCCGGTCCGGAAGAAAAGCGCGTCTTCTGTAAAAATAAAAACGTATCGGATTGCCCGGTCAGCGATGACTCCGGAACCGAAACAGGAACCTCCGTCCCGGCCGATTTCGGTTTTGGGAGAAGTGGAGGAAATTTACCGGGCCCTGGTTCTGGGGACCCGGGATTATATGGTGAAAAACGGATTCTCCCGGGCGGTGATCGGGTTGAGCGGCGGGATCGACTCGGCCCTAACCGCGGTCATCGCCACAAACGCGCTGGGCCCAGAAAATGTGGTGGGGGTTTTGATGCCCTCGCCCTTTTCTTCCAAAGGAAGCGTCGACGATGTCATGGAGCTGTCCTGCAACCTGGGTATTGAAACTCTCAACCTTCCCATCGATGAAGCC
>JAYZAN010000101.1:0-9166 GCA_036339675.1 Nitrospinota bacterium | reverse complement strand
GATTGTTTTATTTCGAGGTTTTTTCGCTGGCCCGGTTTTCGCCCTAGAATACCAAGTGCCTAATTCAGGGTCCCCCTACCTCAATTTAAGTAAAATCAAAGAGGACCGCATTCTGCATCTTCCGACGGGAACCCAGGTGACCGTCGAACAGTTGATCGCCTCGATCGAGGGCAACCGTGTAATCTATATCGGTGAGATCCACGACAACCTGGAAGCGCACCGTGTGCAACTCGAGATCATCCGGCGGATATTCGAAAAATTTCCCAACCGGATCGCGATGGGAATGGAAATGTTCCGCCGCCCCGCACAGGAAAAACTGGACTTATGGAATGAAGGCAGGCTTTCAGAAAAAGAATTCAAAAAATTGTTCCGGAACAACTGGGGACATGGCTATAAACTTTACCAGCCCATCTTTGATTTCTCCCGGCAGAACTCCATCCCCATCCTGGGGCTCAAATCTTCCCTGGAGACCGAAGCCCGGCTCCGGTCGGAGGGCTATTCTCCCGGTTCAGGCATGTTTCCCGACATGGACCTGGAGGATCCCTATCATAAGGCCTATTCCATGTCCGTGTTTGGAGGACACGGAGAGCAAATGAAAAAACCTTATCAGATACTGCTTCTTTGGGAGGAAACCATGGCTCAAACCGTAGCGGAATTTCTGAACGCGGCGAAATACAGAGACTGGAAATTAATCGTTCTTACAGGTGGGTTCCATGTCCAATACGGATTTGGCGTTCCCAAGCGGGCCTTTCGGCGGACCCCCCACAGCTATTCCATCATCCTTCCCACGGTCACCCATATCCCGGAAGAACTTAAAGACAGGGAAATGGACGTCGATCCTGTGGCCATCCCGCTGTATGCGGCGGACTTTGTCTGGAAAGTTCCTTATAAAGTACCGCCCAAAAACAAAATCAAGCTGGGAGTCATACTCCGCGAACAGGAATCCGGCGTGATGGTGACCTCCGTATCGAAAAACTCCAATGCCGACCGGGCGGAGATTTTAAAGGGCGATGTCCTGCTGAACATGGACGGGGGAAGGATAGAAGATATCGGTGAAATGGTGGAGCGATTGCAAGAAAAAAATTTCGGCGAACGGGTCCGGCTGAGAGTCCTCCGGGGTTCCACGGAACTGGAACTCGAGGTTCTGTTCAAGGAACCCGGTCAGAATTAATTTCACCTTTCTTTAGTCAGTCTGAGAGAGTCGACGAGGGATAACAGGTCGTCTTCTCCGGTCAGCTTCAGGAAAATTTCTTCCAGGTCCCCGTGTTCCTGCTGAATCTTTTTTCGCAGCTCTTCAAGAGTCCCCACCGCTACCATGCGGCCTTTCTGGATGATGCCTACCCGGTGACACATGGTTTCGGCGATTCCCATGGAATGGGTGGACATGAACACCGTCGTGCCCTTCCGGCAAAGGTCCTGGAACAGGCTTTTCACCTGCCGGGCTCCCTTGGGGTCCAGCCCCACCAGGGGTTCATCGACAATGACCAAGCGGGGATCGTGGATGAGGGCGCTGGAAATGAGCAGTTTCTGCTTCATCCCGTGGGAATAACCTTCCACCAATTCGTGGGCGGAAGCCGCAAGATCGAAAAAGTCCAGATACTTTTCCGCCCGGGATCGGACGGCTTTTTGTTCCACCCCATACAGGTCGGCCACGAACTCCAGGTATTCCAGTCCGGTAAGTTTTTCGTAAATGAAGGGCCGGTCCGGGATATAACCGACCTGGGACTTGGCACGAACGGGATGCTCGAGGACATTGATTCCGTTGATCAGGATCTGCCCCGCCGTGGGTTTTAAGAGACCCACCATGAGTTTAATGGTGGTGGTCTTGCCGGCTCCATTGGGACCGAGAAACCCAAAGAGTTCCCCGGCCGGTATTTCCAGATCGAGTTGTTCCACCGCGGTGACCGATTGGTATTTTTTGACCAACCCTTTAATCTGAATCATGGAATCCCTGTCCGCCACTACATGATCTTGAAAGAACTCATCCCCTCCGGGGGGACAGTTTTTGTTTCCAGTTGTTCGACCCGTGCCGCGGGAGGCCCTTGTCGGCACCATTGGGCAAATCTGTCCAGAGATTGCTTCTCCCCTTCCGCGTGGATTTCCACGGTGCCGTCGACCCGATTCCGAACCCAACCGCAGAGCCCTAGGTCCCGCCCCCGCTCCTGTGTGGAAGCCCGGAAAAACACCCCCTGCACCCTGCCATGCACGATTATATGAAGCGCCTCTTCATTCATCCTTCGACTCGATCATTTTTTGCGAGTGGCGTCGTCGTACAAATGCTGAATTTCTCGATAAACCTCGAATTTGGAACCATCACCAATCTTGGCACCAAATTTACCCAGATCTCTCATGATTCGCTGAAACTCGGAAGTCGCTCCCCGGAAGTTATCTATGAGGGGACGAAAATAAGCCTGCTCATCAGGTTCCAGCCGGTCACAGATTAGACGCAAACGGTCTTTTAATGGCTCAAAATTATTCTCCATAGTTTAATTATAATATCCACCCAATGACGCCAATGCAACCCGGCCAGCGGTGGAGGATCCCGGCATCTTCTTTTATCAATGGATACTCAGGCCAAAGACCCACAAGAAAGGTCCGTTTGCCGTTGACCATCGTTATATACTATGATATATAACGATAGTTATCTCCAATACTTTTTTAATAGGAAGATGAAATCATCAGCAAGGTATATCAAACTGTGGGCGATGATGTTTTTTATTCTGCTCCCCGCGCCCTCTCCCGCGCAGAATGGATCCGTATTGGTCGCGGCGGCATCGAGCATGAAATTCGCCTTCGACGAGTTGATCCTAAAATTTAAAAAGGAAAATCCGGATATTTCCATAAAGGTGTCCTATGGCTCGTCGGGAAATTTTTTCAGCCAGATCGCCAACGGGGCACCTTACGATATATTTTTTTCCGCAGATATGGAATATCCGCAAAGGTTGAAATCGGAAGGCCATGGCCATTCCGACCACGATGTATTTCCTTATGCCATGGGACACATCGTTCTCTGGCTGCCCCACGACGCTGGCATGGATGCCGAACAGGAGAAAATGCGGTCGCTGCTCAATCCGGCAGTTATCTGGCTGCCCCACGACGCGGGCATGGATGCCGAACGAGAGAAAATACGGTCGCTGCTCAATCCGATGACATGGAAAATCGCCATCGCCAACCCCCGCCACGCTCCCTATGGGCGGGCGGCGATCGAGGTCTTGAAAGCGCTGAAAGTTTTTGAACGGGTTCAATCGCGTCTAGTGATGGGGGAAAATGTGAGTCAGGCGGCCCAATTCGCCCATACCCGAGCGGCCCAGGCGAGCATCATAGCCCTGTCTCTGGCTTTGACATCGAAAATGAAATCGACCGGCTCATTCTGGGAGATCCCCGCGGAATTCTACCAGCCCATCGATCAGGGACACCTGATTCTAAAAGGGTCCCGAAATCCGTCCGCCGCGGATTCTTTAGGCCGGTTCATAGCGGGCAAAAGGGGCCAGAAAATTTTACAGCGTTACGGTTTCTCATTTCCCGGAGGCGAGTCACCATGATCACCCAACCCTTACTGCTCTCCATCAAACTGGCGGCTATTGTTTCTCTTTGCCTGTTCATAATCGGGATCCCTTTGGCCGGTTGGCTCAGCCAGACCCGGTGGCGATGGAAATTTTTAATTGAGGCGGTGGTCGCTCTTCCCATCGTTCTTCCTCCGACTGTTTTGGGATATTATATTCTTGTAGCCATTAGCCCGGAATCTTTTCTGGGTTCCCTTTATCTGAATCTATTTGGAAGTACCCTGCCCTTCAGTTTTGAGGGCCTGGTTCTAGCCTCTATCATTTACAGTCTGCCGTTCGCGGTACAACCTTTCCTGGCCTCTTTCGAGTCGGTGGACCCTAAGTTGAGCGAGGCCGCCTGGATTCTGGGTGCTTCGCGGTTAAAAACCTTCGCCACGGTCATTATACCTTCCTCCATTCGGGGTTTAGTCACAGGCGGGGTGCTCTCATTTGCCCATACCCTTGGAGAATTCGGTGTGGTGCTTCTCGTCGGAGGCAATATCCCCGGTTCCACACGGGTAGTATCCATATCCATCTATGATCATGTCCAGGCGCTGGAATATGAAAAGGCTGGGCAAACCGCCCTGGTTCTCCTGTTATTCTCCTTCCTCGTTCTAACTTTTATATACGCGATAAACAGAAAGGTGTGGGCGGTATGGCCGAAGAGTTTCTGATCGATATCGACATCAAAAAAACCTTCACGGCTCAGGAAATCATTTTCAGAGCCCGGCTTCCCAGGTCCTCTTCATGGACCATACTGTTCGGTCCATCGGGTGCCGGGAAAAGCACGGTGCTCCGATGCATTGCGGGATTGGAAAAACCCGAACAGGGACGCATCCGCTTCAACGGAGAGATCTGGAACGATCAGGGAATTTTCGTTCCGCCCCAGCACCGGCGCATCGGGTATGCCTTTCAGGACGCAACCCTTTTCCCCCACTTTTCTGTGAGCAAAAATATCGGGTATCATTTGACCGAGTTGTCGCCCCGGGAAAAGAGCGACCGGATCGCTGAGATGATCTCCCTGTTTCGCCTGGAAGGTTTGGAGAACCGGAACGTACTGACTCTTTCCGGAGGGGAGAAACAGCGTGTCGCGCTGGCCCGCACCCTGATCCGCTGGCCCCGGCTTCTTCTTCTGGACGAGCCGCTTTCCTCCCTGGATGCCCCGACACGGTTTCAATTGAGAAAAGAGTTGCGTGATCTTCTGACCCGGTTCGAGATTCCCATAATCATGGTCACTCACGACCGAACGGAAGCCCTCTCCCTCGGTGATCATTTGATCGTTATGGACAATGGGAACGTGTTGCAGTCGGGCCCTATCCATGAAGTCTTCAGCCGGCCCGGGGAAAAAAGAACCGCTGAAATCGTGGGAATGGAGAATATTTTTCCCGGCGTCCTCCAGGAAAAGAATAACGGCCTCGCCCATATCAAAATTCAGGATCTGCCATTGACCGCTGTCGCCACCGATGTCGAGGAAGGAAACATCATGGTAGGGATCCGGGCCGAAGACATCCTGATCTCCAGGGAAACAAAATCGAAAACCAGCGCAAGAAACCGGTTACCGGGAAAAATCAGAAATATTGTTCTCGAGGAATCACTAGTCCGGGTCACCATCGATTGCGGAGTCCTGATCGATGCATTGATCACCCGGGAATCTCATGCAGAAATGAATCTGGAAAACGGGCAGGAGATCGAACTATCCGTCAAAGCCACCGCCATTCATCTGTTCCAGCACAACTGATATTTGCGGAATGGAAGGAAGCGGCACAATCCGAACCAACCTATCGGCTTCGAGCTCTGGACGCCAGAGCAAGGGATTTCCTGTGCAAACCATTAAACCGGCAAGAAGTTTTAATGCGCACCAAGAATTTACTGGAAGTACGGCTGCTCAACAGAAAGGTCCTGGAGTACAATTTTGAGCTTGAGGGAAAAGTCGCGGAGCAAACTTTGAAATTAACGGAGGCCAATCAGAACCTCAAGGAAGAAATCACCCTTTCCGAAAACTGCCGCCTGGAGATACACAGTCCGATTTTTAGTCTTTCATATCAAGGTAACTGGCCCCTTTGTATTGCAGGGCCTGGCTTTCCCGTTCATTAACCAGCTGATTGGATAAACCTTTTTCGTCGAGCTCCTTTTTAAACGCCTGGCATTCCTCATGGGAATTAAATTCTGCAACGGTTTTCGAACCGTCTTCCGATTCAAAGGCCAGAAGATATTTAAACATCCTTTTCATACTATTTTTGTCCTGTTGGCTGATTTTAATTTTCAATTATTTTACAATATCAACATCGGCGGAGTTCAGCCCATACTTGTCATAATACTGCCGTAATCTCCTTGCTGTGTTCCTGATCCCTCTATGGTCCCTTCTCTTCTGATAAATCGCCTGAGCTTTTAATGTATTGGAAATAGCGTTGGCCGCCTCTCCAATTTTATCGAACACAATTCCAAGGTTGGAATAGGCTTCCGCATAATCCGGCTTTAAACGAACCACTTTTTTATAAGCATCGATTTCGTCCTTTTTTCTTCCCAATCTCATATACGCAAGACCAAGCCGAAAATAGGCTTCCGGGTCATCAGGGTTTTGCCTAAGCAGTTCCTTTTGTTTTTTTATTTGCTCATATATGGATTTTTTAAAATTGTCGAATCCGGGTTCTTCTGCCATGGCAGTGGAAACCGGGTCCAGGACTAAGGTGACCGCAAAAAAAACCTGAAAGCATTTATGCCAGGACACCGACCCCCCCCTGAAAAAGAAAAATAAATACCTGGATTATTTTGAGGAAAGCCCCTTTCCACCGCCCCCCCCCAGGTTTTTCCGATAGGGCATATTTATCAATTGCCGGTTTATTTTTTGAATTCCGGATTCAAACGGACTGCCTCATTATAATGAGTATCTGCTTCCCGGCTTTTTCCGGTCATCCCGTAACAAATGCTGAGGCCGTTATGGGCCTCCGCATAATCGGGTCTTGCCCGAACGGCTTCCTGAAACGCCTGGACCGCTTCTTCAGGGTTTCCCGTGACAAGATGAGCCAGGCCCAGATTGTAATGAGCTTCGGGCCAATCGGGTTTCAGCCAGGCCGCTTCCCGGAATGAATCGATCATCTCTTCATGCCTCTTCAGCGAATCGAACACTCTCGCCAGTTCGAAATGCGCCTCAGCATTATCAGGCTGAATTTTTAATACTTTTCTATATGCCTCCAATGCTTCCTGGGGTTTCCAATTCTCAAAATACAGCTTCCCCATGCGAAAGTGGGAGTCCGCATCCATCGGATCCTTTTCTAGTTTTTTTTGTAAATTTTCTATCTCGCTGAGCGGGTCATGCATATTGAAATTCCCAATTCGAAAAAACGCCTAGGCTTTCACCTCCCATGTGAAAGTGCCGGTCAGATCACTTTCAATAGTGATTTTGTTTCCGAGGTGAAGAGGGCCGACCCCGGCAGGCGTTCCCGTGAAGATGAGGTCTCCCGGTCGCAGTTCCCAGATTCCGCTTAAATAACTTATAAGAAACGGTATGGGGAAAATCATATCAGCAGTATTTCCTTTCTGGCAAATCTTTCTGTCGACGACACATTTAAAGGAAATATCCGCCAAGTTTATAGAGTCATCATAAGGCAGAAATTTTCCCAGAGGCGCGCTGCCGTCAAAAGCCTTTGACAATTCCCATGGCAACCCTCCTTTCTTCAATTTTGTCTGAAGATCCCTCAAGGTAAGATCGATCCCTAAGGTGATCCCGGTAATGAAAGCGCCCGCTTCATTTTCTGGTATGTCTTTCCCGTCCCGGCCGATGAGGACTACTACCTCAACTTCATGATGAAGAACAGAGCCGTGATCCGGAATCCGTATCGGCTTTTCAACGGGCAGCAGGCTCGAAACCGGTTTCATAAAAATAACGGGGCTTTCAGACGCCTCGCTTTTGAGTTCGCGGATATGTTCGGAATAGTTCTTCCCCACACAAAAAATACGGTGTGGAACAATGGCACGGGAATTTATCTGGATGGGGGAAGGCATATTCTTTATCGGGGCACCGTCGGATTTTATCCCTTCATTTTTTCGATCCGGTAATCACCACATGGCGATACATGTACCTCAAAGGAGGAATCCATCGGTCCAGCGCAAGATCGATTGTGAACACAAGGGACATCAACCAGTTTGCCGGGTCCTTGAAAAGAAGCTTCGACAAAACCCCGAAAGGAACCGAAAGAAGCTCCTCATAATAAAATTGGGCATGGAACCGGTTTTTGATCGCCTTCAAATCCCTGAAGCGGAGGGGCTGTTCGTCCGCGGTGCGGACCCTGGGGGTGAGCCATCGGACCAGTTTAGCGATGGGATTTATCGCCAACGGTTCGACGAAAAAAATTTTTCCCCCAGGTTTCAAAACCCGGCAGACCTCATCCAGGGCTGAGATACAATCCAAATGATGTAGTATTCCCCCTCCGAACACAACATCGAACGTATTGTCTTTAAAGGCAAGCCGATTGGCATCCATCAATAGAAAGCGGGGGGACAGGAAAGTAGTTTCCGCTATTTGGATCCCCAACTCCAACTCCTTTTCCGAAATATTGATTCCATATAATGAAGCCGGTTTTATTTCATTTCTTTCCAACACCGACCATGAATTAGTTCCCAATTCCAAAACCTGTTTCCCGTTGGCACATTGGAAAAACTCTTTCTGAAGCAGTTTTTGCCTCTGGATGTAATGGTACCGGGTATGTTTAAAAAAAGAATAGTACCCCGTTCTCTGCAATCCCTCATTATGGGCTTGCCGTTCCCTTTCGCTTCTTTCAGAAATATTATCCGCTTCCATGCTCTCCGGATTCGTTCTTAGATTTATATCAATGCAAATGGTCGTCAGCCCTCCAGAACATGGGGACTAACCATTTTAAGGTACTGCGGTAACGGAAGCCGCCCAGACCATGATGGACCACAAGGTCGGTTCCGTTTTTGTGGAAGATAACGGACAATATTTAGGAATCATCACGGAAGGTGAGATTTGCCAGAAGGTCATAGCAGAAATAAAGAAACCCATTGAGGTTCAGGCTTCCGAGATCCATGTCTCAACCTATTATTACCATAGAGGCTGATTTGTCAATGGCTACAGCCTACCTTAAAATGGATGAGATGGGCATCCGTCACATCGGTGTGAATGAAAACGGCAGGATAACAGGGGTCCTTGCGATCAAGGATTTCGGAAGGTATTACATCCGGAATTTCAAAACAAAATAATTCTGCTTCCTAATTATTAACGCCTCCATATTTTTGCTGAAAATTATCTAGATGCTTTCTGGCCTCTGTGAGTATGGTATCTTCCTTCATCAACAAGATCTTTCCGTCTTTTTTGAATACGGTATTGGCTTCGATTCTTTGCAAATAAATCTGTTTCGCCTGTTCCATGTGCTCAAGGGCTTGCTCTCCTTGATTCTTTATGTGGTAGGCCAGAGCGATGTAAAAATGGGTCCGGGGTTTTACCGGCTGCAGGCGGAGCACTTTCTTGAACTGCGCGATCATTTCCGGATAGTTCCCCGCCGCGAAGTGATGCAGACCCAGTTTGAAATGTAAATCCGGGTCATCCGGTAAAATTTTTAACACCTTTTGAAAACGGGCGACCGCCTGATCCGTATTTTTGATGTTGT
>JAYZAN010000100.1:0-8112 GCA_036339675.1 Nitrospinota bacterium | reverse complement strand
ATCGTTTTCGGATTGCTCAAACGCAACGGCAAAGTCTACACAAAAATAGTTCCTAACTGCTCCAGAGCCATACTACAAGCGGTGATCCGGGGCAAGGTGGACATTGAAAGCACGATCCGCTCCGCTAGGCACAGCGGCTATGATGGCCTGGTGGATCTGGGTTATAAAAAATACCGTCGGGTTCAACATAGCAGAGATGAATTTGCTAATAGCAAGTTCCATATCAACGGAATCGAAAACTTCCGGAGGATTGCTAAAATGCGATTGGCCAAGTTATTTACATCTTAAAGAATGTGAGTTTAGGTTCAATCATCGAGGCGAAAACCTTTATAAATTACTATTAAAAATCATAAAAAAACGGCTTCTTAACGAGTCATGAACCAATAGTTTAGGGTTTCTTTCACCGTTTTGCCCATAATCTGGGGTAAAACTGTCAATAAAATTTCGATGATAGGTAGGGATTAGCTAGAACAATGAGGTTGTTCCGGGTCTGGCCTCCATGTAGTCCTTTTTGTTAAACTTGACAGGTGGTTAACAAGGAACGGCATCTTACGTCGTCCTATTCAACTCCGAAAAATTCTTCGCAGCGGATTGTTTTTTATGAAACATATTTTGGTGGTCAGCACAACGGGAATGGGAGATTGTCTTTGGGGGACGCCGGCAATCAGGGCCCTGAAAAGGTCATTTCCCGAGGCAAAAATAGATTTCCTTGTGAATGTCAAATGGCGGCCGTTGTTTGACAACAACCCAAATATTGACCGGTTAATGGAATGGAGCCATCACTGGTACCGGTATCTGCCGCTGGGGTTAAGGTTAATGCTGAATACTTTCAGTTATGATGCGGTTTTGATTTTTCATTCCAACAGAAGTATCCGACGTTTGCTGCCTTTCGTCCGTTATTCAGAACTCTGGTGTCACCAGGACTTCGACTGGATTCCTGAGAAATTTCAGATTCGATTCAACGGTTCTGTCCATGGCATACAGAGAAGATTTGCCCTGCTCGAAAAAGCAGGGGCCAGGCAGGACGGCAGCCAGATGGAGTTATTTTTTGATGAGGATGACAGGAAAAAAACTTCTGACTATTTAAAGGAAGAGGGATTTTTACTGGGAGAATATGTTTATTTGAATGTAGGAGCTTCTCTGGGGCACAAACAATGGCTGGACGACCGGTTCATTGAGCTGGCAGACAGGATTCTTAATAAAACATCTTTCAACATAATATTGGGAGGCGGCCCGGAAGATAAAATACGCAGCCGGAACATCGCCGAGAAGCTTGAGGCTTCACGCGTGGCCGATGCCTGTGGACGGCCGATCAGGGCCAACGCCGGTTTGATCGCCCAGGCCCGGCTCATGGTGACCACCGATACGGGCCCGATGCATATCGCCCTGGCGGTAAAAGTACCCACGGTGGCTCTTTTCGGGCCGACTCTGGCCGCCGAATCGGGGCCTTATGAAATTCCCGATGAGTTATGCGATCTCATTCAATCCCCGTTAACGGGATCGGTTCCTCCTGATGGAGACAGGATCGAAGATTATTTTTATGCCCCGATCTCGGTGGATATGGTATGGGAGAAAGTACAGAAAAAGCTGGCTACTCAACTGGACTATTGATTTTCACAGGCGGGAAGCATATTTTTTCAATCGCTGACAAAACATCTTCCACCGTTATAAGGCGCTTGCATTCGGGATCGCCCCCGAGACATTCTCTTTTAATGGTCTTTGAACTACAAGGGCTGCATTCCAGGTTTTTATAGACCACTTCCGCTTTTTCGCCGAGGGGTTTCCATACATTCGGGTTGGCCCATCCGAACATTCCGACTACGGGGATTCCCAGAGCACTGACAATATGCATATAGCCCCCGTTATGGCACACGACAAACCGGGCTCTCTGGGTAATAGCGCCCAGCTCCTGAAGCCGGGTGGCTATAAAGGCATGGGGCGCTTTTTTAATCATCGGGACAATCTGATCGACCAGGTCCTCCTGTCCCGGTCCGCAGGTCAACAGAACTTTCAGGTTGTAAAGATCAAAAACCCTGTCGGCCAGTTCCGCAAATTTTTCTGGGGCCCAGCGGTCGAATACTCTCGTGCCGGGATGTAAAATACAAAAGGAGTCCTGATCGGGAATGCCGTTTTCCTGTAGAAGACGGGAAGCGTTTTTTCGTGCGGCCTCCGAGATATGAATCGCCGGTGCAATGTGGTCGAACTTCACTCCCATTTTCTTGATCAGCGCCACCTGATAATCGATGGGGTATCTTGGTTGCAGGTCCCCAAATTCAAGTTTGACATTGTACAAAAACGATCGCTTGGCGAATTTATGTCCGACCCGGAACGGGGCCCGGGTGAAAAAACACATTATGGCGCCGCGGGTTCCTTCATGCATATCTATCACCACGTCGTACTGGCGGGAAAAAAGTTTGAAATAAAAATTCACCTGGTAGAAGAAAGATTTTTTTTCAAAACAGAGAACCTCGTCCACATCCGGATGGTGTCGGACGATATCGTAGGAAGCGGGTTCGACCAGAACCGATAAATGCGAACCGGGAAAACTGTTTTTCAGGGGGGTATAAACCGCAGTGTTGTAAATCACATCCCCGATGGAGCGAAGTTTTATGACGAGAATTTTCGGGTTCTCGGGTATTTTGTCACGTGGAAACACTTCCATGTACTTATCAAAACTCCAAAATCGGATTTATTCTCTGAAAGTTTATTTTACCGGATTTTCAGGTTGGGGATAAGTAAAAGGCAGGGCCATGATGAAATATAATAGCATGATGACTTCCGAATCGTAAAAATTGACCTCGAAAAGGCCTCCCACGTGGAACCCGATGACCGCCGCCGCCCCTGTGATGGAAGCCCATCGTGATCCCGTATCCAGGTTGGACGGACTGAAATTCCGGCGCAATGAATAAAAATACATCACCCATATGGAAATCCACGCTCCCAAACCCAGAATACCCGTATCGACGAGCAATTGGATGAAATTATTATGCATTCCTTTGAATCGGCCCAGGTAACCATCAGGATCGGGGTATTGACGATGGACGATATCCACGCATTTGAATCCGCATCCTGTTAGGGGGTGGTCCTTGAAGATCGTCAAACCCCCGCGCCACAAGGAGAGACGTATGTCAAGGCTGTCATCCCGCATATCGATCATACTTTGAATCCGGTCTTTGACCGGGGCGGGGGAGAAAATCAGAATCAGGAAGATGAAAACCGGAATGGATAATAAAAACACTCTTCGCCAGAAATAAACCAGAAAGGCGAGCCCCGCGAAGAATCCGAGCCAAGCCTGCCGGGTCAAGGTCATCAGTAGGCAAATGCTCAACAATATTGCTGCGCCGATCAACCATTTTTCATTTGCAGGGTTGAAAAGAAATCGGCCGATGGCAAGCAAGCCGACCAACATCAATAATCCGGCAAAAGTCATATACATGCTCATCGTTCCCTCGACCCGGGTATTGACGGTGACCCCATCTTTCCAACCCTGGTAAATCCCGTTTAAGGCGGCGACGCATCCAGCAACGATCAGGAGTAAAACAAGAAATTCACGTTGCCTGTCGTCTTTAATGTTATTGACCGCCCAGAAAAAAATAAGAAGTTGGAGAAGTTTTTTAAGGGATTTATAGCTGTTACCGGGATCGACGGCGGTGATCACGGCCAGGATACAGGCAAGGACGAATAAGAGTATGGGGAGGCCCAGGGGAAGTTTTACCTTGTTCCATGAGTGGGTGAGGTGCACTTTTGTGAGCCAAGCCAAGCCTCCTAGCGCACAGGAGATCTGGGTGACGCTAATGGAAAACATGGAAAAAACCACAAACAGGGCCAGGCACGCTTTGACACTAGTGTCTAGGACATTTACTGTACGTTCCATCTTTGATTTTCGAGCGGTTGATAAATGCCCGGGCTACCCGGACATGGAATTTTAACCTAAATAGCACCGATGAGAAATACAAGTTCTTGATTTAATCGAATCCATGCATTTCGGACAATCCTGATGGTATAGTGTATCAGAAAAATTTTTGTGGATTTTCCGGATATTCGTAACATGTGTTCAAAATTTTCAAAAAAATTATTAATATTGATTTTGAAGGTTTCTTTCCTGACAAGCTCAGGGTGTGGGCAAAGTGTCCAAGAAAGCAATCAACAAAAACCCAAACTTGTTGTAGCCGTGGATGCCACGTTTGTCCCCATGTCGTTTTTCAATGAGCAAAAGCAGCTGGACGGATTCGAAGTGGACCTGATCCGGGAGGTCGTCGAAAACGCCGGATTCGATTATGAACTGGTCAATGTAGAATGGGGAGGCCTGTTCGGGGGGTTGATCACTAAAAAGTTCGACATGGTGATCAGTTCCGTATCGATCCTGGAAGAAAGAAAAAACAGGATGGCGTTCAGCATTCCCTACATCCAGAGCGGGGTGGCCATTCTGGTCCGTAAAGATATTCAGGGGATTGAAACTATTGCAGACCTTGAAAGAAAAAAATCGGTGGTGGGTGCCCAGATAAACACCACGTCATTTTTTTTCCTGGAAAGATTTCCTGGGATTCAAAGCAAAGCATATGAAAAATTTGGCCATGCCCTGATCGATCTGGAGAACAAGGCCATCGATGCTGCTGTCGGGGATTCCGCCCAGGTGAACTATTATTTTAAAAAAAACAAGGAATTAAACGACACCGCTCGCCTTCTGGGCTCGAGGATGACATCGGAAGATTACGGGATCGTACTGAGAAAAGACGATCATGAACTCAAGCTAAAAATCGATTCCAGCCTGACCAACCTGCTTGAAAACGGGACGGTCAAAAAGCTGCACGCGAAATGGGATCTTGGAGAATTGATGACGGTCCCCCGGCCATGACTTGCCGCCTTCCTCCCTGTTATTGGTTTAAAAAACCCGCGTAACATACCGGCAAGTGACAATTCAGATATGCTGTCATAGAGTATTAATATTCCTAAATTAGAATTTGTAAGCCGGAAAGGAGTATAGTCGTACGATCGAGGATTATACCTAGGCCATAAACATATACCCGGAATGGGTTCTGGCCTACTATAATCGCAGTTGTGCCTATCATTTGTCAGGTCAAAAAGATCAATCCAGAAAAGATCATGACAATGCCGTGGAACTGGACCCCACATACCGTGGGACTTTCTACAAGTAAGGATTTGCCTGAATAGTGTGGAGAGGTGGCGGGAGTGAATTAATGACGGAAGAAAAGCTTTTAAAGGTGATCCAGGCCGCTAAAACCGGCCGCCGCACCACTTTGAAACTGGGAAACAATAAAATAAAACGACTGCCGTCGCAAATTGGCGAACTCAAATCCCTGATGGAACTGGATTTGAGCGGCAACGAACTGGAACGGATTCCCACCGAAATCGGCAACCTTAAAAAACTGAAGAGGCTAGCCTTGGACTACCAGCGTTTCGTCTCGTTTCCTGTTGAAATCTGTTCTCTGGAAAACCTGAAGGAGTTATACCTCAGGGGGAATAAATTTTCAGTTCTGCCTCCGGAGATCGGCAATCTTAAAAACCTTACTGGGCTCGACCTTCGAGGCAATAAGTTGACCCGGTTGCCCGGCGAACTGGCCCAATTGTGTTCATTAAGAGTGATTTTTCTGGAAGGAAATCCCCTGGAGGAGCCTCCGATAGAAATCATCCGGGAAGGGGCGGAGGCCGCGCAGGCGGTCCTTGATTATCTGCGCGGTCAATAATCCTGGAGGACAAGAATTATTTATATATCCGATCCTTTATTTCCTTATACATTGACCTGTGTATTTCCCTTGATGATTACACGAAAGGGCTTGTTAATTAATTTTGGATGAAATTTTATGAAACTTTATGATGTGAGTGTTTTGATCTCAGAGGATATGCCGACCTGGCCCGGTGATCCCGGTATTTCCATGGAACTGACTCAGAGTCTTGACCGCGGGGATACGGCAAATGTAACTCGACTTAATATGGGTGTGCATACCGGGACTCATATCGATGCCCCGTTTCATTTTGAACCAAATGGAAGAACTGTTGACCAATTATCGCTCGATGTGTTGATCGGTCCCTGCCGTGTTTTTGAAATGGGGGAAATCAATGAGTTCATTGGCCCTAGTGACCTTGAGAACCTGGATATGGACAGCCATGTCCGGATTCTGTTTAAAACGAGAAATTCGGATTGGTGGAAAAACGGGGAACGGAAGTTTCATAAAGATTTCGTTCACCTACACCTGGAAGGTGCCCGGTATCTGGTCAAAAGGGGTGTGAAATTAGTGGGAATTGACTATCTCTCCGTTGAGCGATATAAAAGTCCCGATCATGCAACACACCATTTATTATTGCGTAATGGGGTGGTCATATTAGAAGGGTTGGACCTGAGCGGGATATCTTCCGGAGACTACGAACTCATTGCTCTGCCGCCCAAACTTAAAGGAGCGGATGGAGCCCCCGCAAGGGTGGTCTTGCGCGAATCCGGGGTTTAAAGCTGGGTAAGTTTTTCAACTTCTGTGGAAAATATGAATAAACCGGATATCGATATGAATCGAGATAGACAGGGAGGTGTTTTCGCTTCGCGAAGAACTTTTATAAAAAGCGCCCTGGCCTTGGGAGCGTTTCTTGCGTCTGAGTGGATGACGCCTCGTTCTGTGTTTCCGGCTTGTGGGTTGACGCCCCGGGAAACAGAGGGGCCATTTTATCCCTTCAGATATCCCTTGGATAAAAATAACGATCTGACCTATGTAGACACCAAACCCGGGAAGGTACACGGGGAAATCATTTATGTCAACGGGTTGGTTCAGGATGAAAGCTGCCGTCCCGTTCCTGGAGCTTTGGTGGAAATCTGGCAGGCCTGCTCCACCGGAAGATACAACCATCCCGATGACAGGAATTCCGCCTGGCTGGATCCGCACTTTCAGTATTGGGGGAAATCGATCACCAATGAAAAGGGTGAATACGGATTCAAAACCATAAAGCCGGGTTCGTATCCGGTCAACTGGTTTTGGACCCGACCTCCGCACATCCATTTTAAAATCCGTTCTCGGAATCACCTTGACCTGACCACCCAGATGTATTTCGCCGGTGAACCTTTGAATGAAAACGATCGGCTTCTAAGAGATCATCCGAAAGAGGAGCAGGAGAAATGTATTATCACCTTCCATGAATCGGATGGCAAACCTTCCGGACAATTCAATTTGGCCCTGAGAAAGATCTGATGATCCCAGGAAAATACCCCGGAAGTATCGAAAAGACTCCAAAGTAAAGGACGTAATAGACAGCGCCTCGCTAAAAGGAGATAGGGATAATACCTCTTCCGAAAAGAGGAAAGCTCGGAGCGTGAAAATGGAAATAGACTGTATGCGTGCCCGTATAATGTCGCTCTTACATGACGCGGCCTGTGAAGGAAATATCCAGAAAGCACAGAATCATCTTGATAAAGGAATAGATATCAATAACAGGAGTAATGTGATGGGTTACAATACATGGCATTGGGTAGCCATAGCGAATCAGATAGAAGTCGCCGAGTTCTTGATCTCTAAGGGTGCGGATGTGAGCGCCCGCTCGAATGTGGATGTGACTCCTCTTCATATAGCTATAAAAGAAGGATTTCTGGATTTTGCCAGAATTCTCCTGGATCATGGAGCCGATCCCAATATTCAGGAGGATTTTGGCAGAACCGCACTGGATTACGCTGAGATCTTTGAGCAACCTGAAATGGAAGGGGTTCTCAAGGAACATGGCGCAGAATTGAATAATCCTGAATCTCTTAGTTCAAAATTCAAATCTAAATGATGTGAATATTTATGGATGGAGATGAAAAAAAAGAAGCATTTTCTATTTTTGACTGGATAGGTACCGTTATCGGGATAGTGGTGGTGGGTTTCATTCTCTTCATCCTGATCTGGCCCGCCATTGATCCTACCCCTGATAAATCTTCGTCCCTGAAACACAATCTGGAGAGGATGACGGGCAACTAAAGACAAATTAAATCAGCATCCCACAGGATTGGGGGGGGGGAATGCTTCTATTCGGCATTTAAATGGATCGGGTGATGCGGAACCTTTTCTGGTCAAGAAATTCGAAACAACTCTCCACGAGGAAGGAACCTTTGATTATTTTTGCGTCATCCATAAC
>JAYZAN010000099.1:0-9278 GCA_036339675.1 Nitrospinota bacterium | reverse complement strand
CATGAATCATATGGAATGTTCTTGCTGCGGGAACCGGTCCTGTTAACGTGACCTTGCCCGCCAAACGGCCGCCGTTATTGACAGAGGCGATTTTATATCCCGAAGGTATCTGTTCAAATAACTTCTGCGCCAGTTTCTGGTTCCTTTTGTACAGCGTATCTCCCATTTTTCTGGCATCCTCTTTCCTTCCCTGGCGGAGGTAAAGCAATCCCAGGTGGTAAACCGCTTTGACCATTCGAGAGTCCATTTTCAGAGCCGTTTCCAGTTCCTGCACCGCTTCGTCGATCAGGTTCAGGCTGGCGAAGGAAATTCCCCGGTTATACCGGAAATAGGGATGGTCATAACCCAGTTTCAGGGCTTCTTCGAAAGCCAGCAAAGCTTCCTTGTGTTTTCCGGCTTGGCTGAGAGCCACTCCCAGATTGGCGTGGGCCAGGGCATGGCGGGGTTCCAGGGAGATCGCCTTGCTGAATTCTTTCTCTGCTTCGGTCCAGTTTTTTTTCTGGCTGAATGCGAGGCCGTTGCGGTAATGGTCGGATGCTTCCGTTTCAACCCATACGGGGGGGATGGCAGAAAATAGGATTATAATGAACAGAATCCATGAAATTGGATAGGGCATGGATAACTTCAAATTGCGCCTCATGAGTCTTGGTAAATTATATTTTGGAGATTGAAATAATCAATTTAGCAAGCCTTTTCAAAGGTGTCAATCGGTCTGAGCGTCCACTGGCCGTGGAGGCAAATGGCTAATAGATTTAGGGACCGGTAAAGGGTTGTTGAAAAGCCGGCGCTTGATTAAGATACGGGTATCACCCTAAAAATTCCTTAAAAATGACCGAAACCTCCATTCCATTTGAAGCACATATTATGTGCAGGAGCGGTTTCACCCAGACTGTGGCGGGCTCCAGGTTTCCCGGGAAAGCAGTCCTTCCGAATCGCTCTTTGCACAAGGTTAAGGTTGGCCCCCGATCGGTTCTTGTGCTCTTTGAAATTCACGCCAAAGACTTTGGAAGCCCGGTCGTTATCCTTGCGCACGGAATGGGGGGCTGTTCGGAATCGGGGTACATGAGACGCATCGCGGCGAAGCTTTCAAACAAAGGGTTCGGTGTCGTGATGATGAACCACCGGGGAAGCGGATCCGGTATGGGAATGAGCGACATTTTATGGAATGGCGGTTCCAGTGAAGATCTGGAACGAACTGTGGAATATGTGGTCCGTTTGCATCCCAGGCGCAATATCCTGCTGGTCGGTTTTTCCCTGAGCGGAAATATTCTTCTCAAATACCTTGGGGAAGGACGGAGGGTTCCATCTAGTGTGCAAGGAGCTTTTGCGGTCAATCCCCCCATCGATTTGAAAGTTTCCAGTGAGGTGATTTCCCGAAATTCCTATGGTGGGGTGTTCAACCGGTATTATCTCAATTTAATTCAGAGGCAACGGGAGGCTCTGGGTGAGTGCTTTCCGGAGGCATTCAATATGGGCGTGGAGGCGAAAACCATCCGAGAGTTCGACGAAGTTTATACGGCGCCTGCCGCGGGTTATAAGGATGCGGATGAATACTACCGTAAATCCAGTTCCAAGCAGTTTTTTAAATCCATCCAGCTTCCGACCCGTATTCTTTTCTCCAGGGACGATCCGTTTATCCCCTCAGAGGTATTTCAGAATGTCAGCATGAACAGTTATGTGGATTTCCAGTCCATAGACCGAGGGGGACATATGGGATACATTTGCAAAAAACCTACTCCTCTGGGAGATCGGCGCTGGATGGATTTTTCAATCGTCGACTGGGCCTTAAGCTTGTGCGGTGCTTCCGGGAAGGGTTTTTAACAAATTTTCAATTTTCGGTAATGACCAATTTTACCCATTTACTGATCCTGATCAAAGCGCGCTGGATGGCTTTCGCCAATTATCTGGCACGTCCCAATAAGGATAAGATCCTCCGGTGGGCCATGATCGCCGTACTGGGAATTTTGTTTGTATGGGGTGATTATATTTTTTTCTACCGAATCATCCAGTATCTCGACGGCCTTCCATTCAGTATCGGTGAGGAACTGATCGTTCAACTCCTGAACGTTGTTTTTCTCACCCTGTTCGTGATGACCATCTTTTCAACGCTCATTGTTTCATTGTCCGTTTTTTATCTTTCGGCCGACCTTGAAATGCTTCTTTCCGCTCCTGTTTCCATGGGACCTGTTATTTCGCTCCGGTTTATGCAAACGGTCATCAACAGTTCCTGGATGATCCTGCTGTTCTCCATCCCTATTTACGTTGCCTATGGAAATTTTTTCAATGTTCCGTGGAGTTATTATTTTTACCTGTTTCTGGGGCTTATTCCATTCATCCTCATTCCCTGTCTTCTTGGGGTTTCGGGAGTCATGGCGTTGATAAGGTATTTCCCCAACAAAAAGACGCACCAGGTTCTTTCCCTGCTGGGGCTGGTTTTCCTGGTTGGGATGGTGGTGTACCTCCGGTTTCTTTCCCCGGAGAAATTTTTCGGAAAAGATGTTTCGGATGAAATGATCATTCTGTTCGTCGAGCAACTGAGAGCGCCCGACTATTCATTTCTTCCGAGCACCTGGATCACCGTGGGTCTGGTGCGTTTCGTGGAAGGGAATTTTGCGCCAGCCTTCGTTCAACTTTCTTTTCTCTATCTGGCTGTGACCGCCCTTGCCGGGTTGGGATACTGGACCGGCAGGAAGATCTATTTCGTCGGCTGGTGTTCCATGCAAGAGGTTTGGAACTCGCCCCCGGATAACAATGGGAAAAGGGAAGAGTCTTTTTTCCTGCGGCGGATTCCGCTCTCGCGGGTTCAGCGTTCACTGATGATCAAGGATATGCGAATGTTCTTCCGGGATCCCGAGCAATGGTCGCAGATGTTCATTCTTTGCGCTTTGGTCGTGGTGTATATCTTCAACATCATGAACCTTCCCCTGGACAACCTGGCGCTGAAAAACGTTGTTTCGGTGTTGAACATAGGGTTAGTCGGGTTTGTCCTTTCGGCGCTCAGTTCCCGGTTCGTGTTCGCCGCGCCCAGTATGGAAGGAAGGGAGTTCTGGGCCATTTATACCGCGCCCGTGAACCTGGAAAAATTTATCTGGACCAAGTTCCTGCTCTTTTTTCCCCCGCTTCTTGCCCTGGCGGAAATGCTGGTAGTCATTTCCAACTATTTGCTCCAGGTGGACGGCTATGTTATGAAGGTTTCCTTCATCGGGGTGTTTCTGATCACAGGTGGGTTGGTCGGCTTGGGCCTCGGTCTGGGCGCTAGGTATCCGATGTTCGACTACGATAATGTTTCGGAAATTTCCACGAGCACCGGCGGCGTCCTGTTTATGATATTGAGCCTGAGTTTTGTCGGTGCAGTCATGGTGCTGGTCGCGCGCCCCATGTATGTTCATTTTAATGAGAGATTTCTGTTTAAATCCATCGGAGGCATAGACGTTCCCATCTGCTATGCGCTGATTCTGGTATTGGCCCTGGTGGTCACTGTCATACCGATACGACAGGGTGTTCTAGCCTTGAAGGAAATGGATTTATAACCAAGCCACGCTTGGAAGGAGTTTGCATAACGCCCACGATGTCATTCTGAGCGAAGCGAAGAATTTCTTTTGCGGGCTCAAGGGCAGGCTCCGCGAAGAATCTCTGTTTATTTTACCGTCCAATTTGTTTGGGACTTTAATCATTATGAATCCGGCAGCTACATTTCTTTAAGAAGCCTACTAAATCAGGCGACTACATATAATCATGGAACTGTTTCCCGAATTTGATAAATCGTCCAAGGGGCCGGAAACTCCTTTAGCCGACAGGATGCGTCCTTCCCGATGGGAGGATTTTCTGGGTAATGAAAAGCTGGTTGGAGCCGGACGGCCTTTAAGAAAACTGCTGGATAAACAATCAGCGATGTCCTTCATCCTCTGGGGGCCTCCGGGATCGGGAAAAACCACCATCGCCCGGATGGTGGCTCAGGTTTCCGGAGGCGAGTTTCATGAAATCAGTGCGGTCAATGCCGGGGTGGCCGATATCCGGAAAGTCACCGAAAGAGCACAGAAACTATGGAGGGCCTCCGGCCGCCGAACGATTTTATTCATCGATGAAATCCACCGGTTCAACAAGGCGCAACAGGATGCCGTATTGCCCTTCGTCGAAAAAGGAACGGTTAGCCTGATCGGTTCGACTACGGAAAATCCTTCTTTCGAGGTGATCCCCGCACTCCGGTCCAGATGCCAGATATTCAGGCTGAACGCTCTTTCCCGGGAGGAGGTCCGGAAAATTATTGAGCGAGCCCTGAAGGATTCGGTTCAAGGACTGGGAAAAGAATCTCTTTCGATCGAGGATGCGACGATCGACCGGATCGTCAGCCATGCCAACGGGGATGCCCGGCGCGCCTTGAACGTCCTGGAAGCGGCCCGGGATTTTTTTCATGGGGAAGAGGGTGGAACAGGGAGAATCGATGCCTCAGTGATTGAGGGAATCATCCAACAGGCTTCGGTGTTGTATGACAAAGGAGGGACGGAGCATTATGACCACGCCTCGGCGTTTCAGAAGAGCCTGCGCGGATCCGATCCCGACGCCGCCATTTACTGGCTGGCCAAAATGATCGCAGGCGGCGAAGACCCGCGATTCATCGCCCGCAGGCTGGTGGTGACGGCCGCCGAGGATGTGGGGCTCGCCGACCCCATGGCGCTGTTAATAGCCAATGCCGCCGCGGAATCGGTGGAACGGTTGGGACTTCCGGAAGCACGGATCCCCCTGGCGCAGGCGGTCATCTACGTCGCCTGGGCACCCAAGGATAATTCTGCTATCATAGCCGTGGACCGGGCGTTGAATGATATCCATAATCAGGGCCAGTCGTATCCCGTTCCGTGCCATTTAAAGGATACCCATTGTAAAGATGCCAAAAAAAGATACGGGTATGGGGTGGAGTACAAATACCCGCATGACTATCCCGGAAATTTTGTGGAACAGGATTACCTTCCAGAAGAAATGAAGGGTAAGAAATATGTTCCACCCGATCCGCGTAAAAAGGATAATGATTGAACCAACGAACTTGAAACCGTTTTCCCCCTTTCCTTCTCCCCCCCCAGCGTGCGACCTTTGCATAAGTATTGTGAACAGGAAGACCGAGATCCTTCAGCGCGTGTAAAGTAATAGCGGGTTGTAGTTTTCCCGTCATTGCGAGCGCGAGCTTGCGAAGCGGGAAGCAATCCACTCCTCGCCGGAGGGGCAAAAGGTCGGAGCATTGTCGGGAAACGTTAATGGTCGGCGATGTATCGTTCGCCAACATTTCCACCGGGCGTGGCCCGGCTGGATCGCCGCGCCGCTGACAGCGGCTTGCGATGACGCCGAGGGGCGAAGAGTCATGGGTTATGTAAAGGTCTCCTTACTAAGGAGGGGTTGGGGGAGTTCGTGATGAGCATAACATTCAATTTCCCCAAATTTGGTATTACGTCTCCGAGGAAAGTATAGATGAACGATAATATGAAATTCAAAAACGCCGAAGAGATTTTCGAGGGGCGCATTCGCGGAAACCAGTTGATGATCAGCGGGCTGGGTTTGAAACCTGAAGACGCGCGGCTTTTATGGGCATGCGACAGGATGAAGGAAATTTCCTGGCTGGATTTCGATGACAATAAACTGGGGGATGAGGGAGTTCGAGATCTTGCCGATTGTGACCGCTTGATCAACGTCCAGTACCTGAACCTCAACAGCAACGGCATCACCGATGATGGATTGAAATTCCTGGCGAATTCGAAAAACCTTCCGATGCTCAAACGCCTGCATTTGAAAAACAATCCGATCAAAGGAGAAGGGATGGTGGCGATCTTCGAGTCCCAGACCCTGGAGAATCTGTCAACGTTTCAAATCAATGACGGCTGGACCTGCAAAAAACGCGAAGGCTGGCGCTACAATCCACAGGGTTGATTTAATCAACAGGTCGGCGGTTCGATCCCGAGAGCTCGCGGTATTTTTCAAGGGATTATGAGATTCGTTTCATCCCACTTTTTCTTAGTGAAGGTCCTATATTGAAAAATAAATTCCAACTGGTAATAATAAAATTGGCTACCAAGCAGAAAATTTCATTCCTCATTGAAATGAGTTTGTATTTTCCATTTCCTTTTTTCCACCTCCTGAGAAAGGTCCTCTGCACCGAGTGCCTTTTCCACCGGAACTCCTCCCTTGGGAATTTTCCCTTGAGCGGCGAGAATGGCGACCATTGATGCGTGCCAGCCTGTCAGTTTTTCCATTGCCGTGAATCCGGTTTTATCATCGTGGGTTTCTATCAACTCCAGGGTACATGAAGAATTTTTTCCCTGGTGTTTGCCGTTGCACTGGACCCTTATCACACAAATATCGCGAATCTCATCGACGGTGATCTCAGGTTCCAGAAGTGCATGAAACACTTCCCGTGGAATAATAGTGGAGCCGTTGAACTCGATCGGGTTTTCCCCGAACAATCCCAGTTGCTTGAATGCCCTGAATTGGTTCCAGTGACCGGGATACCGCAAGGTTTTGTTTTCGAGTTTTTGCAATTTCCCTTCGAATGTCCAGGGGGCAGTGGACAATCCTCCCGAAGTCACCGCGGCTTCCAGTTTTCCCAGAGGATCAGAGAATTCCAAGGTTTCAATTTCAGTGAGTGTGGGGACCTTAGTGACTTTTCCTCCACGCAGGAAATAGGCGCTGCCGGTATACTCGTTGGTTAGCCCGTTGATGTTGAAGGTGGAGAGGTAGTTCCAGGGTGGGATTGGATTCAGCGGCAGTCCTCCATCCCAGATGAACAGTTCTTCCGGTTCATCCAGATAGGACATGGCGTAAACACCCATGGAAATGTTGAGTCCGGGACCCATTCCGCAATCTGGTGTGATGGTGATACCCGCTTCTTTTGCTGCAGGGTCGGATTGAAGTTGCTTGCGGACGATATCCGAATGGCCGCCGAGATCGCATAGGTTCGATCTGCATTGAACCGCAACCTCGGTGATCAGGGGATTGAAGCGGTAAGGTACGGCGCTGATGGTGGAATGGGTGCCCTTTAATGCTTTTTCCAGAGCTGTTTTATTACTAACATCGAGAACTTTTCCCGTAACTCTGGAATCGGCTAGGAGCCGGTTGAGTTTTTGCGCGCCGTTTTCAACCGAAGCCGGGTCGATATCGTAGAGAACGATTTTTTCTGCTTCGCCGAACCGGCCCAAGTCATAGCCTGCGGAAAGGCCCTGTCTGCCGGCACCCAGAATGGCGAATCGGTATCCCATAAAATTTGATAAGAATAGGGTATTGTTGGATTAAGATGGTCGATACTATAGCACACTCAAAATGAAGCCCGGGGTTTCCTTATGCAAATTGCCGGATGTCTTTTGGAAGGAAATTTTGAAAATTTGCGTTCAGTAGATGAGGACCATGCCGATGTTTTTATCTGCAGAGCAAGGTTCGACCGGGCCCATATCCTCCCAGCCGTTATTGGATACGGTCTGATTGATGTTGATGCCGCAGGCCTGCATGGTGGGGCGGGCTTTGTCCGGGTATTTGCAGCCCTGTTCAATCGTACAGACTTCGCATAGATCGCATGGCTCAGCGCAGATTCCAAAAGCTTTGATGAACCCTTTTTCCTTTAAGCGCCCTTCAAGTTCTACAGCCACCCCCCTCATGTCGATTTCGGAATCGGCGTGAATCAGAAGGGCTTTCTGGTAATCGGCCAGAATTTCCGAAGTTTCATCCGATGTCGGTGAGCAGGGGGGACAGGTCAGCAATTTGCCGTAATGGGGGCAGCCGAACTGGCACTTCAGCTTGACCCAGGCACCCACAGCAATGGTCCGGGTCAGAATGACCTTGGCTTTGGTGCATCCCAGCCCAAGGGCTTCATCCACGAGTTGCTGATTGACCAGGTTTTGTGGGGAACGATTTTTGAGTTTGGATGGTTTGGGGGTCATGGGCCGCCAAGATAGAGGATTCTTTGCTCTTGTGTTACATTATTCATTGGGCTCCGGGGGGAGGTCAAGGAACAACTCCCGAAGAATCCGGTGAAAGCGATTCTTTGACGGGCGTTTTCAAGGACCGAGTTGATATTCGAAAAGTTTCCGTCAACCAAGTTATTGTTTATAAAAGCGGTGCTAAAAATTTTTGGACCGAGCTTGTCAGTCAAATCAGATTGAGAAGATACAAAAAACACACGGTTCTGTTATGGGTTTTCCCTATAAGGCGGTGGTATTCGATTGGGCTTTTACTCTGGTGGACCTGGGGAATGAAGACGATGTCCAGCCTTTTTCCCGCTTGTATGAAAACCTGAAGGAGAAAGGATTTTCCTCCCTTCCCGATTCCGAGGAAATGTACAAGGCCTGTCGGGAAGTCTTTTATGAAATGATTAATCTGTCCCGCCATACACACCGGGAAGCCTGTTTCGAACGGGTGCTCGAATTCATTTTACTCAGATATAAGCTGAATATTTCGGGAATCGTTACTTTAAATGAGCTTCTCGAAGTTTATTACAAGGAAATGTACAAAGAACGGGTGGTTTATCCCGACGTGGTTCCTGTCCTGGAAAAATTAAAAAGTTTTGGAGTTCGGCTGGGCATTGTCTCGAACACGACGAATCCGAGCTTTATGAAAGATTATGAACGAAAGTTAATGCAACTCGACTCTTATTTTGAAATATCAATTTATTCTTCCGAAGTGCCATTTAGAAAACCCCATCCTTCCATCTTTGAAATAGCTATAAGTAGGTTAAAATTGGCTCCCAAAGATATACTCTTTGTTGGAGACGATTTAAAATCGGATATTCGTGGGGCTCAGGGAGTGGGAATTCCTGCGCTATGGATTAACAGAACCGGCAAGAGAAATGACGGAATTGCGGTTCCCGAATATGAAGCTGCTATTATGACAGATATCCTGCAAATCCAATCCGTGAACGTTTGAACGGCGATCATGCGCCTATTCTTTGCCCCTCCGGAAAATATTTCAAAGGATAAAGTGATCCTTCGCGGGTCCGATGTCTCTCATATAAGGAACGTTTTGAGGATGAAATGCGGCCAGTCCTTGTATGTGGTGGACGGAAGCGGGTCGCGTTTCAAGGTTGAAATTGAATCGATGGACCGCTCCGGTATTAAAGGCCGCATACTTTTAAAGGAAGCATTTGCCACCGAGTCTCCGTTGGAGATTTTTCTTGGGCAGTCCCTATTGAGGGGCAACAAGTTCGACACGATTCTCAGACAATCCGTGGAGTTGGGGGTGAATGAAGTCGCCCCCATCCTTGCCGAGCGTTCGGTGGTTAAAATTTCCAACCCCGATTCCCTGAAAAA
>JAYZAN010000098.1:0-4667 GCA_036339675.1 Nitrospinota bacterium | reverse complement strand
CCGAACTTCGGGGCAAAGGACCACTAGTTTATCTCCATATTCGAATCCTGCCTGATCTAGGAGTTCAGTGCCCTGTACCTTGTCTTCGTCATTCAGGTACATGATGGGCCTTCGGGTTTCGAGATGAACACCGCATTTTTCAGCGTAGATATCTATGAGATGTTTTTTTTCTTTCCACCATTCCCGTGTGGGGTTGTCCAGGAGAATGACACGATCGAATTTACTGATTTTCTGTCGTTCGATTTTTCTTCGCTCCCTGGGTTTCCACACGTTGTATAAAAAGGGGGTTTCAAAGCGGTCAATATTGGGGTCATTTTTGATCGTGGTGTAAAAAATGGATTCCCCCACCCCAAAACAAATGTCGGCATCAGGGAATTTATGTTTCAGGGCCGCGACGGAAGGAGCGGCCAGCACAAGGTCGCCCACCCCTCCCATGAGACCCACAAAAATTGATTTCGGGTTGGGGCAGGGCTCGGGTTTGGAAAACAGATTTTTAAATATCATGGAGAATACGATTTAGAACCTGCTGTGAGTTCCAGGGATTTTGTCAGCACCTCATCCACGGTAAATTCCATGCAAATCCTGTTTCCACACTCGACCAGCTTACATTCCCTGCAGTCCACATCCTTGTAAAGAACATGATGTGAATCTTTCTCAGGATCATACGGCCGAAAGATTTCACGGATCGCCTGGCTGAACAGGACGATGGTCGGGATGTTAAACGCCGTGGCGATGTGACTGGGAGCAGAATCGTTATCGATCACCAGGTCGGACTCATGAACGATTGCCATCATTTGTCGGACAGTGATCTGGTGGAAGATTTTTAAACTGGGGACATACTTATAAAGGGGTTGGACCCTGGAATATTCAGAATCGGTGCAGAGGGCCAGAGTCTGTAGCGCATCCTGTTCGCCGAGTTTCTGGATCAATTGCCCGAATCGGTCGATGTGCCATTCCCGGATCTCAACGGCGGCGGTGGGGTGAACAACCACTATTTTCCGTTCCAGATCGAATCCGTTTTCCTTTAAATATTCCCTGGCCCAACAGATTTCCTCCTCGTTCAGGAAAAGCTCGGTGCGGGGATTTTCAACAGCCGTTCCGATACTGCGGATGCAATCGAGATCTCTTTCTATGGAAGAACGATAATAATCGGATTCCTCCACCAATATATCGTAATTTTTGTTCTTGCCGATGTAGGGGTTGTTGATTCGATGCCTGGAATGAACCCGGCCCAGTATTTCCGTGGCAAGCCCCCCGCTGTGGGTTGATATGACCAGATCGAAGGGCTCCACGTTTAACTGCCTGATGAGCGCATCGATTTCCGGTTGTGGGGGTGAAGCCGGGATTCCTTTCAAGTGTTCTATATAAGGATTGTTTTCAAAAACAGGTTGGGAATAGGAATGTGTGAGCACGGTGAGCTTAGCATGGGGAAAACTGTTGTGAATACTTCGTATCAATGGAGTGGCCATCACATTGTCGCCAATTTCTCTCAGTTTGATCAGGAGTACGCGGCGAACGGAATCCGGCCGGTTACGCATCGCGCGCCCGCTGCGTATGTATTTTTCTTGGTACCTGAGCAAACCCAGCAGTTTTGCGATGCCCTCTGTAAAAGTAAATACCGTACCTTCGAACCCCTCCTTAAACCGTTTCTGCAAAAAATGTTTTCTAAAAAATACATCAAACAAAATCCCGAACCCTTTTCGGATCAGGTGTCCCCGCGAGAGGTTGGCCGTGGTGTTGAACATCCGGTCGGCCAGGGTCTCGGCGACCATTAAGGCGTGACCAATGGAATCGCCGATGGTTTCCGAACCGTAATGGATGAGTTCGCCCTCAAAGGGATGTTTCTGGGCGGGTATTTCAGAAAGCCGTTT
This sequence comes from Nitrospinota bacterium, assembly GCA_036339675.1. Lineage (GTDB taxonomy): Bacteria > Nitrospinota > Nitrospinia > Nitrospinales > VA-1 > JAYZAN01. The sequence continues at coordinate 2,796 of JAYZAN010000098.1, read as the reverse complement.
ATGACCGCCTGGAGCTTGAAGGTGGAGGAGGCTTGATGAAACACAGTCTGTGAAGGCTAATGGGTATTTCAAACGCTTTTTCAGGAACACGGTGGTTTCCGGAAGTGGAAACAATTCGGCTCCTTCACATGGGGCGGAAATTTTTTCCAAAATGGTTTTTCTCAATTGGCCGGTGACAATATCGTTCGAACGGATCAGGAGATACCATGAAGATTCTGTCTGATGGATTCCCGATTGCCACAATTCTTCGTGGTCCCGGGAGGGGTGTACGATGAATCGGGCTCCATGGGATTTGGCAGTTTGTTGAGTTTCTTCATCGGGTTCGGGGCTTATTACAAGCAGTCCGGGAATCCATCTTTTGACGGCGTTTAAACAGGGGACCAGGTTTGGGGCGCTGCCTTCGACAACGATGATCGCGGTTAAACCGGATTTTTCGTTTTGAGTCATGGTGGATGATTAAAAAGTTTTTAGATCTGACCCGGCAACATCTTATTGCCGTGATGCGATGACCAGTAAATTAAACCCGTAACCGGCCCTGTCCAGCAAGGGGCTCAAATAGGTCAGGGGATTCAAAAAATTCTTCAGGTCTCTGCGGGCCGCAAACAGGGATCGGGCGAGCCAGCGATCGGGTTTAAGAATTTTCTTAAAATCCAGCGAATCCTGGGAGAGCAGCAGTCCCTTTTTGGTTTTTGTTGTTTTACAGTCCAGGATTTTAAATCCGGCTTTTCCAAGGAGATGGCCTAATGTATCCCTGGAGAAAAAATAGAGGTGCTGCCGGGGCCAGTAACCGGTCCATTGGTCCTTTAAATAGACGGCGTTTTTATTGTTGGGAGTCCAGATGACCATCAATCCGCCCGGGCGTAAAAGCTTCTGAATGCCCCGCAAATAAGTAAGGGGATGCTGCAGATGCTCGATGAGGTCCCAAAGCGTAACCACGTCGAAAGATTCTTTTTCATACGTGGCGGATTCAAGAGGCCCGCAATGCAGATTTTCAAGATGCAGGGTGTTTTTCCCGTAATTGATATATTCCGGAAGAATATCCAGGCCATGACCGTTCCAACCCCTATTTTTTGCGTACTGCAGGAAGAAGCCGGCCCCGCAACCCAGGTCTAGCAGGATTCCTTTTTTTCCGTGAAAGCTTTCGATCAATTCGAGCCGGGTTCTGTATACTTTATCAAAAGATTTTCCCCTTTCAGTCCTTTCTTCAATATATTCCTTAAAATAAGGGTCTTTTTCGTTGTCTCCCTTCATGTCTCGGAGATAGGTTTTTTTCTGACTTTCCTCCGAGGGAAGGGGGTTGACAAATTCCAACCCGCATTGCCCGCAACGTACTATGACCGAGCCGTCTTTCCTGTCGCATACCGTAGAAAAAAGTTTGCCCTCACAACTTTCGCAGGGAAGCAGAGAATTTTGCGGATTATTTTCTTTCATTCAGTGGCAGCCTTTGGTGGCAAATGATCTACCCTGGAAATAAGAAATTATTTTTATGATTATAATATATCAGGAACGGAAAAAACCAAGGAAGATCCTGGTGGGAAAGTTTCATTTCCCGGTTCACTGAGGATACGGGTAATGTGATTATCGACTTGTTGAAGAGGATATGCTAAATTATCCAGCGACCACTTGCAACCAGTATTCATCCAACAAAAGCCGGCCTTTAAGTTGAACACTCTCCACATTTTGCACTCCGAAGCCGCCACCGGCTGGGGCGGGCAGGAGATTCGTGTATTCCAGGAATCCTGTCTCCTTCTGGAAAGGGGCCATCGGGTTTCCATAGTTTGTCGGCCCGAAAGCCCGCTCTGGGAAAGGTGTCAGACCGTTTCAAAGCCAGGCTTCAACGCGTTTTCAGTGTCCATGGACCGGGTGCTGAATCCTTCTGCGTTTTTAAAGTTGTTTCGGATCATAAAATTAGCCCGTCCGGATATTTTGCATACGCATAGTTCCGTGGACAGTTGGCTGGCCTCAATCATAGGAATGTTTTTGAACATTCCCATAGTGCGAAGCAGGCATATCTCGATTCCTGTAAAGAAATTTTTTCCTAATCATCTTATCTATTCGAAATTTCCGAAACGGATAATAACCAGCGGTGAGGCGATATCTGAAATCATTACAGGCCTCCCGGGAATGATCCGGGAGAAAGTGGTTTCCATCCCTGCCGGAGCAGATATGAAACGATTTGATTTCAGAATTTCCGGGGAAGCCTTCCGCGATGAATTGAATCTCAATCCGGATCAGCCCCTGGTCGGGAAGATAGGTGTGATCCGCGGCTGGAAAGGGCATGATTATTTTCTGGAAGCCATACCGGAAATTTTAGAAAAATTTCCGGAAGCTCGATTTGTCATTGTGGGGGATGGGCCGGGCCGGGAAGAGGTTCAGGCAAAGGCCAGAGCCAAAGGGCTCGGTAAAGAGATTTTTTTTCTGGGCTACCGGGAGGATGTTCCTCGGATCATGGCCGGTTTGAACGGCTTGGTGATGGCATCGATCGCCGGCGAGGGAACGCCTCAGGTTATCGCACAGGCATTCGCCATGAAAATTCCGGTGGTGGCTACGACCATCGGCTCCATGCCAGGTTTGCTGGGGGGAGGCCGTTCGGGAATCCTGGTTGAGCCGAGAAACGGCAAGAGCCTGGCCGAGGGAGTGGTAAAACTTTTACGCGATCCTTCATGGGGAGTTCAATTGGCCGAAAACGCCTATGAGGTCTGCCGCAGGAATTTAACGGTGGACATAATGATGGATAAAACCCTGGAGATTTATTGGGATGTTCTTAATGCAAATAGAACCTGAGTGACAGGTTTC
>JAYZAN010000097.1:0-9347 GCA_036339675.1 Nitrospinota bacterium | reverse complement strand
TTGTTGACCGAATATTAACAATCAGCTGGTAATATCCATGTTCAGGATCGATATTGATCCTGGAATTCTTCCCGATCTTTCCTGAATTCTAGGGAACCAATGAAGGATTTGTTTCCGGGCAGGTATTTAACAATTCATTTTAATGAGGATACTAAAAACATGGGCACTATCGGTACGCGTTTGAAAACATGGAGAAAAAACAAAGGGTTGAGTGATATGACGGAGCTGGGGGACGTCGCGCAGGGCAAACTATCGGATCTGGAAAATGACAATGCTTTGCCTTCGGCGCAGACTCTGATAAATTTTGCCGAATGCACCGATGTCGACATTCATTGGCTCCTTATGGAAAAAAGCTATAAGGGGAGATGAACCTGAGTGATCGGCGAAAAAAAACATGTTAAGGAAAATATGATGCCCCGAGAAAAAAACCGGAAAGGAAAGGGATCTAAAAAATCCGTTAAAAAGCCTTCCAAACCCCGGAAACGTAAAAAACCCGAGCCTTTCCCTGATATTCCGACCCATGTAAAGCGCCTGGTCGACTCCTTTCCGTTCTGTGTTTCTTATATCGATTCAAAACGCAGGTACCAGTTCAACAATAAAACCTATCACCAATGGTTTGGAAAATCCTTACGGGAAATTCATGGACAACACATGAGAACAGTTGTGGGTGAGGCCATTTACAGAAAGATCAAAAGCCATGTCGATGAAGTGCTGACGGGAAATAGCGTGAAGTTCGAATTAAAGGCCTCGCTGAAGAGAAGCCCGGAACGATGCATCCATGTCCATTATGTTCCCCAGATGTCGGGAAAGGGAGAGGTGGACGGGTTCTATGCCATGTTGCAGGACATGTCCGATAAAAAGAGTCTGGAAGATGAGTTGGCCCGGTACCGGTATCAACTCGAAGATATTGTAAAGGCCCGTACACTGGAACTGGAGAAAATAAATGAAAAGCTTTCGGAAGAGTTGGTCCAAAGAAAGCATATCGAGGAGGAACTGAACAAGAGCCAGAAGATGCTCATAGCAAGCAACAAAGTCCTCCAGCGGGTCTCCATCCTGGACGGGCTCACGGGAATTTTCAACCGTCGCTACTTCGATGAAAACTTCGAAAAGGAATTCAAGCGGGCCCAGAGGAACAGGACGCCCATGTCCCTATTGATGATCGACATCGACTTTTTTAAACTCTTCAACGACCATTACGGGCATCAGAAAGGGGATGCCGTATTGCAGGCCGTGGCTACCTGTTTGTCCGCCATACTCAACCGGCCCGGCGATTTTATCGCCCGCTACGGCGGTGAAGAATTCACCGGTTTTCTTCCGGGAACCGGCATTGAGGGGGCCACGACCGTTTCCGAGACATTGAGGAAAAATGTGGAAGGGCTGAAAATAAAACATGCCAAATCGAAAGCTTCGCGCTATGTGACGGTCAGCATGGGCGTTACCACGGGCATCCCAAGAGAGAAAACCACCCCTAAAAAGATAATCAGGATCTCCGACAAGGCGTTGTATCAGGCCAAGAAAAATGGGCGCAACCAGGTCGTCCGGCTCGGTTTTTAATAATCCGAAGCTGGCAGGTTTTCCTACACCCATCTCCGTTATTCATACAATCCTACTTTCAGAAAAAAATCGTTTGGCAAGGATGCCGTCCACGGAAAATTTTCCGCCGCCTGTCAGGATCAGGGGAAGACTGATGGCAATGGCCAGAAGGTGATATTCGAATCCTTCCCCCGCCTGGTTGCCGGACCAGTTCATGAAGAATCCGTTGGGGGTATGGACCAAGACGATGGCTCCCAGCATGATGCAGGAGATACCGACGGCCCCGATCCGGGTTAGAAAACCCAGTATCAGTCCCAGGGCCCCGAAGGATTCTCCGATAATGACCAGAAACGCGATCACCACCGGAATCCCCATCTGGCCAGTGAAAAAATTCATCGTTCCTGAAAACCCGTGACCGCCGAACAGGCCAAGAAGTTTCTGGGCTCCATGCGGAAGGATCACCAGTCCCAGCGTTAAACGAAGGATCAGGTTGTTCCAGTCATCATTGGTTTGAAACAGGGTTTTCATTTCCATTCTCCTTTTTGATGTTCTTCTTATCAGTTTAGATATAGAGGATAGTCTACTCGTGCCGGGACTTCAATGATTGCCAGTTGCAGAGGATTTTCTGAGCCAGCCTGGAACGGGACCACGCCTTCCTGCCCGGCGTGGACCAGGGCAAAGTCAAAAGTGTTGACGGAGAAGGAGATGAAAGATTTTCAAAGGAACAATCCTCGGGTTGCCCTGGAACAGTGCCGATGGAAAATTTTCAGCGATGAGGGCTCGGCCGCCTTACTGGGAATTCCAGCGACCACTCTGATTTCAAGGATCAAAAAATGGAATCTGAAAAAACCTTGAAGTTTCTCAGGGTGGGAGGAAAAATGGGAGAGGGTACATCTGAATTCCACCAGGAATCAAGCTGGTTCAATCCCGCTTGATGTTCATCTTTTTCAGTTTTTCCACGAGTGTGGTCCGGTTGAGCCCCAGGAGGGTTGCGGCTTTATTTTTGACCCCGTTGGTTTTCTCCAGGGCTTCCAAGATGATTTCCTTTTCAAAATCTTCCACCGCCTTTTTCAGGTTGATGCCTCCGTCCGGAAGCCCCAGGAAAAAGGATTGCTGCATGGAGTTTCTGAGAACTTCAGCCGGGGTTTCGCCGGAGTCGTTTTCTTCCACGGGTCTTTCCCATTTTTCTTTCGGGATATCACCCAGAACCTTTTGCGGCAGGTCCTTGAGGGTGAGGGTCTCCCCGACGCTCAACACCACCATGCGCTCGATGAAGTTCGCCAGTTCTCGGATATTGCCGGGCCAGGAATAATCGATCAGGATTTCCATGGCCTCTCTGCTGATTTCCTTGATGGATTTGTTCTTGGTGTGATTAAAGTTTATTAAAAAATAATTGACGAGGAGGGGGATGTCCGACTTCCTTTCTCTAAGCGGCGGCATGTTGATGGGGATGATATTGAGCCGGTAAAACAGGTCCTCTCTGAAATCTCCTTTTTCGATGGCTTTTTCCAGGTCCTGGTTGGTGGCCGCCACGACACGGACATCGATTTTTATCGGCTTGGTCCCGCCAATGCGGTCGATCTCCCGCTCGGCCAGAAAACGCAGCAGTTTGACCTGCAGGGGCAGGGGCATGTCGCCGATTTCATCGAGAAAAATGGTTCCCTTGTTGGCAAGTTCCAGCCGGCCGATTCTCGCGTTGATAGCCCCCGTAAAAGCCCCTTTTTCAAAACCCATCAACTCGCTTTCCAGAAGTTCATGGGGGATGGCGCCGCAGTTGACGGCGATGAACGGGTTGTCGCGTCGGTTGCTTCGTTGATGCAGGGTGCGGGCGATCAGCTCCTTGCCGGTGCCGCTTTCCCCGAAAATCGTCACCGTACTGTTGGAGTCCGCCGCCTTGTCCACGATATTCAACACCTCATGGATGGGCCCGCTTTCCCCGATGATTTGGTTCGAATTGTCTTTGATATAGGTAGTCATATGTATCATTGTATTATAACCGGAACGGAAGATTTGTCAAAAAAATAACGCATCTCATAAAGCATAATATTAGCAATGAGATACGACACAATATTTTGACTATGGGGAATCTTCAGGGCATTTGCATAGCCCTGGACGTGGGAGGGTTTTATTTCCCAATACAGAAGGTATTGAAGATTTGGTCCAGCAGGTCTTCCTCGAAGGTTTTCCCCAGGATGGCCCCCAGTTGCTCCATGGCGAGGTTGATGTCCACCGCGACAAATTCCTCGGACAGGTCGTTTTCCAGGGACTCGCAGGCCCTGGAAAGGGAGTCCCGTGACTGGACGAGTTTTTCCCGGTGCCGCTCCCGGGTGACCAGGACCGATTCGTGGGTCCTATTTCCCTGGCCGGCGAATCGATAAATCTGGTCTTTCAATTGGTCCACCCCTTCTAAAGTTTTCACGGAAATATGGATTGTCTCCCCGACACAGGCCATGGAATCGATTTTTCCGGTTTCCAGTTTTTCGGGAAGATCGGATTTGTTGAACAGGACCAGTTTGGGTTTGTCCAGCACTTCTTGGATGAGCAGGTCGTCGTTTTTATCAAAGGGCAGGGACCGGTCAAAAAGGACCAGGGTCAGGTCGGCCTGTTCCAGGGCGGTACGGGTACGCTGGATTCCTTCTTCTTCTATGATTTCCGGATTCTCGCGGAGACCTGCTGAATCGACGATGTTGATATGGATGTCCCGGATGCGCGCCCTTTCTTCAAGTGTGTCCCGGGTGGTGCCGGGCAGGGGGGTGACAATGGCCCGGTCTTCTTGCAGAAGGGTGTTGAGCAGGCTGGATTTTCCGACATTGGGTTTTCCGACGATGGCTACCTTCAATCCTTCCCGGTATATCTTGCCCTGCCTGTAAGTACTGATCAGTTTTTCCAGTTCGGTTTTGACCCTGCGTGCGATTTCCAGGTTTTCTTCTCTTTTCTGGAATTTCAGACCCTCTTCGGAAAAATCGATGGAGGCCTCGAGCTGGGCGGTGACTCCCAAGAGGCGTTCGTACATGGAGTTCAGAATTTTAGAAAGATTTCCTTTTAAATGAGAGACGGCGGACTTCAGGGCTTTGTCCGAGGCCGCTGAGATCAAATCCGCCACCGCTTCGGCCTGGGAGAGGTCGATCCTGCCGTTGAGAAAAGCGCGCCGGGTAAATTCTCCCGGTTGGGCCAGGCGCGCTCCCTGGTCCAGAACCAGTCGGAGGATCCGTGACGCGACAAACACCCCACCGTGCCCGCTGATCTCTAGGACATCTTCTCCGGTATAACTTCTAGGCGCTTTGAAGAAGGTGAGAAGCACTTCGTCGATCGCTTCACCTTCTTCAGCATCCCTGACTTCCCCGACATAGACCTTCTGTGGAATGAACTCGCGGACCGGGGATCCGTCAGCACGACGGAACAGACCGGCAACTATGGCAGGAGACTGGTTTCCGCTGATGCGGATGATGCACACTCCTCCCTCACCGGCAGGTGTTGCAATGGCTGCGATGGTTTCGTTCATGGAATAATGTCTTTATGATGCCCATTCATGAACCATCCAAAGCGGAGTACCTCCGCAGCCAGCGTGACGCTGGACCCTGAATAAAAATCTAAAATTGGCTCAATGATCATAGTAATTTTTTGCGGTTTCCTCACCACCCGCGGGCCCGTGAGCGTTTGTGGCGGATTCTCTCTAGGTGTAACCCGGTGGCCCCGCGCCTAGCCCCTTACGTGGGAGGAAACGGGAGAAATTTCATTTTGCGCTCGACAATCATCGCCTGGTCTGAACCTTATTAGCAAACTGCCCCCACGGCGAGTGGCTAGTCTTTGGCGATTTTGTAAATGTAATATTGCTGGGCGATAGTCAACACATTATTTACGGTCCAGTAGATCACCAGTCCGGCAGGAAAGGACATGAAGAGGAAGGTGAACACGATGGGGAGCATCATCATGATTTTCTGCTGCATGGGGTCGGCCACGGCGGGGGACAATTTTTGCTGCAGGAACATACTGGCTCCCATGAGGACGGGGGTCACGTAATAGGGATCGGCAATGGAAAGATCATGGATCCATCCGATGAAAGGCGCGCCGCGAAGTTCGATCGAAAAGAACAGGGCATGGTACAGGGCGATGAAAACGGGGATCTGCAGGAGCATGGGAAAGCAGCCCCCCAGCGGGTTCACCTTGTGTTTCTTGTAGAGTTCCAGCATCTCTTCGTTCATCTTCTTGCGGTCGTCTTTGTTCCGTTCCTGGATGATCTTGACGTAGGGCTGGACCTTTTGAAGTCCCTTCATCGATTTAAAACTCTTGTGGGTCAACGGGAAGAACAGTATTTTGATAATGATGGTGATTATAATGATGGCCCATCCGTAGTTATTGACTTTGTCATAGAAATATTGAAGGGAATACAAAAGAGGTTTCACCAGGAAAGCAAACTTGTTGCCCATCCATCCGTAATCCAGTAACCGGACCAGTTTATGGCCTTCTTTTTCCAGGACCCGCAGTTCCTTGGTACCGGAGTAAACCCAAAAGGTGGAGGAGGTTGCCGATTGCACGCTCTCCAGTTCGAGCCCGACATAGGCCTGATCATCCTTTTTACGGACTACGGCGGATTTGATTCCCTGACCGGGAATCAGCGCTGTCGCAAAATATTTATTCTGGAATGCGGTCCACAGGAGGCCTCCTCTATGACGGACCATATCCGTAATTTCATCGGGAGGATTTTCCACTCTTTCGTTATTGATGAGGGTGGTCGGGCCCGCGAAAACAAAATGGTCCGTATGCGAAGAGGCATGCCCTCCAAGACCGGGGCCCCAGTATACTGTGTAAATAAGATTTTTGGGGGTAAAGGAACCGGGAGTGATCCGGGTCTCGACATCAAAGAGATACTTGCCTGTATAAAAGGTGAACTTGCGGAAAACTTCCAGCCCGGAACTGTGCTTCAACTGCATGGTGAGGGTTCCTTTAGGGTTGAAAGGGCTGAGTTCCATGGAATCCACGGAGATCTCATACGCGGCGTTTTGAATGATCCGGTTGACGGTTTCGTCGTTGGATTCGATGGCCAGCGGCCACAGGGCTCCTTCTGAATGTTGTACGAGGTTGATCGGGCTTCCATCCGCCTCCTTGTATTTGTTCAGGAGAACCTCTTTAAGGGTTGCGCCTTTGTTGGATAGCAGAAACGTGATGTTCCCGTTGGAAACTTTTACCATTTTTTCCTCTGCGGCCATGAATGAGGATTCCGGGAATACTTCAGAGGTTCCGGGGAGAGGTTCCGTCCCAAGTCCCGCTAAACCGGGAACCTCCGATGTTTCCGTTGACGGGTGAATGGGGGATTGGGGTACGGTTTCCTTTTTCTTTTGAGCATGTTTCTGTTTAGCGGGCGGGGGACCTTGGATTTTAGACAAGATATACCCCCAGCCGAAAAAAACGAACAATGATAAAAGGAAGGCGATTAACAGCCTGTTCTCCAATTGGGTTTCTCCGAAATTATTTTATGGGATCCGAACCCCCGGGATGGTATGGGTGGCACTTTAATAAACGAAAAAGAGTTTTGCCCAGGGCTTTGAACACATTGAACTTCTCAAAAGCCTGGGCCGAATACTCGGAACAACTTGGATAAAACCGGCAACTTGGAATAAAAAGCGGTGCGATGAATTTCTGATACAACCTTATGGTTTTAATAAGGGTCCGGTTCAACATCGATTGCAGAGTTTATAAACTTGGTGTGGATATTAGGAGTTTGTCGTAAGAGATCGCCAGAGGTTACTGTTTGGATAGAAGAACTTTTGAAATTTTATTTTCAAGATTTGAAAAAGGCAGGGTGGCCAAATCCTTCCCGGAAATGATCACGATATCCATGGCCGGATGAATCCGGTTTTTGATATGGCGAAACACCTCGCGAATTTTTCTTTTGGCGCAGTTTCTGACAACCGCGTTACCCAATTTTTTTGAAACGATGATTCCCAGCCTTTTCCGATCCAGTTCATTGGGAAGAAAGAAAAGCGTGCAGATGGTTTCGATCTTTTTTTTACAGCCCTGGGCCATTACTTTTTCAAATTCGTGCCTTTTGGCCAGCCGTTCTTTTTTCCCGAACGAGAACTCACCCATGGATCAGACGGCCAATCGTTTCCGGCCTTTTTTCCTGCGGTTGGCTAAAATTCTCCTGCCTCCAACCGTGGACATCCTTTTGCGAAACCCATGAGTCCTTTTTCTTTTCAGGTTGCTGGGTTGAAATGTTTGTTTTGGCATGATCTTCCTTGCGATAGTTTTGGAAAAATAACTCTATGGGTTTCAAGAGCTTACCGGCAAACTGTTAGATTTTTCCGGAAGTGTAATGAGCGATTATTTCATCGGTGCCGGTCCTTGTCAAGTTAGAACTCCCCCTTTTATTACAAGGGTCGAAGGTTTTGTTTTTGGTTCATGACTCGTTAAGAAGCCGTTTTTTGATGATTTTTAATAGTCATTTTTAATAGTAATTTATAAAGGTTTTCGCCTCGATGATTGAACCTAAACTCACATTCTTTAAGATGCAAATAACTTGGCCAATCGCATTTGAGCGATCCCCCGGAAGTTTTCGATTCCGTTGATATGGGACTTGCTGTTGGCAAATTCATCTCTGCTATGTTGAACCCGATGGTGTTTTTGATAACCCCGATCCACCAGGCCATTATAGCCTCTGTGTCCATCGAAGTGGATCGTGCTTTCAATGTCCACCTTGCCCCGGATCATCGCTTGTAGAGTGGCTCTGGAGCAGTTAGGAACTATTTTTGTGTAGACTTTTCCGTTGCGTTTGAGCAATCCGAAAACGATGGTTTTTCCTCCGGCCCCACGGCCTCTTTTTCCTTTGACTCGTCCGGCTCCGAAAAAACTTTCGTCCACTTCGACTTCACCGGATAAAGGAGATTCGATCGCACATTTTTCAGCAATTCTTTCTCGGATATGGAGCAACTATTTGTTAATCGTATTACGATTTAAATGGGTTAAGTGAATCGAATAGCGGGCCCCGTACCAATTTCACCGCATACTTTTTTGTTCCAGATAGCTTCTGGCTTCCTTCAATTCCGGCAGGTTGAGATCGGCCTGTTTCCAGATTTCCAGAAACCGAGAATACCTCCGGGCGGCCTCTTTCCTGTCGCCGCTTCGAACCGCGGAGCGCGCGGCGCCTAACAGCGACCGCATTCTATTCGGATGGCGAGAGAGGGAAAAGGCGAACTGCAGCATGGCTTCTTTCGGCCTGCCTGCGCGAAGGAGAATCTCTCCGGACAGTTCATAGGTGGGCTTGATGATTTTGGGCGGACCGGACGGGACCGGCATTTTCTCTTCGATGGCTGTGGCTTTTTTCATCAAGGTGGTCGCTTCTTCATATTCCTTGTCCGATACTTTCATCGCGGCCTGAATCTCAAGGTCCCAGATTTCCAGCCGCTCCGGGCGCTTGAAGTAATCCTCTTTAAAACCCCTGTTGCGGATGGCCCTGAGGTCTGCGAGATGCCGAACGGCGTCCTTCGATCCCTGCATCGCCGCGGCAAAGCCGCGAACAAAAGTGAGCACCGCCTTCGAGTAACTATTGGGATTCCATCCAGGTGGTTCCTTAAGGGTCGCCGCCGATTCCCAGCTCTCATTTTCAAACACGGTGGCCCCTGCCATTCGTTCAAAGTATCTTCCAACCCTGTCCTTATTTGTTGAACCGTCGTCCGCCTCCGTCATATGTTTTATTTTGAGTTGAAAAATCTCATCCGCTTTTTCGTAGCGCCCCTGCTGGAGATAAACATAATGCAGCCACTGCAGGCTATGGTAATCCCTCCGCCCCTTATCCAGACGTTCGCGCTCCACCCAGT
>JAYZAN010000096.1:0-14460 GCA_036339675.1 Nitrospinota bacterium | reverse complement strand
GAGGACGAGGGTGGTGATAAGAATCGCGCCGAGGAAGTTGAGGAAGAATCCGGCCCTGGACATTTTCGGAATGGTCACCCAGCCGCTGGAAAAAACGATGGCGTTGGGCGGGGTTGCCACCGGTAGCATGAAGGCGCAGGACGCGGACAGGGTCGCCGGCACCATCAGCATCAGGGGATGGTAACTCGCCGCAACCGCCGCCGCGCCGATCATGGGCAATATCATCGTCGTGGTCGCGGTGTTGGAGGTGAGCTCGGTCAGAAAAGTGATCGCAAGGCACACTGATAAAATCACCAGCCACAGGGGGAACTTCGCCACTCCCGCCAGCTGCTGGCCGATCCACTGGTCCAGCCCCGTTTTCCCGAATCCCGCTGCCAACGCGAACCCGCCACCGAACAGCAGCAGGATTCCCCACGGCACTTTCTTCTCCACCGTGTGCCAGTCGAGGACAAAATATTCCAGCTTGCCTTCGCGTTCCATTCCCTTTCCGAAATTGAGTGGAAAGATCATCAGCAGGATGCCCATGGCCATCGCCACGGTGGCGTCATGCAAAAGCTCCGGGTGCGCGAACAGGGACGACCACCCGGGAAGGGTGAACAATCCCAGTGGAATGGGTTTTCTGAAAATCCACAACAAGGCTGTAGCGACGAACACCGAGGCAACGATTTTTTCGGCGTGGTTGACCGGACCCAGCGCCTGAAGTTCCTTGCAGATGACTTCGGGTTCGTGGTCGCCGAATTCGATCTTTCCGAGAGGAATGGGCGAGACGAACCGGCATAAATACATCCATACCAGCGGCAGGAAGACAACCACCATTGGAACCGCCATCACCATCCATTGGAAGAACGTGATCTCGGGGTTTTCCGGATAGAGTTGTTTGTAGAATCCTGCGAACACGATATTGGGCGGCGTGCCAATCAGGGTCCCCACCCCGCCGATGCTCGCAGCATAGGCCAGCCCGAGCATGAGCACCAGGCCCAGGCCGTGGCGGATCGATTCCTCCGTCTCCGGGTTGCCAATGGAGTAGACCGCTGCCTGCTTCGCGATCTGGTTCACCACCGCCATGCCGACAGGCAGCATCATCATCGTGGTGGCGGTGTTGGAGATCCACATGGACAGAAACGCCGCGGCGACCATGAACCCGAGCACGATGCGCTCCGGACTGTTACCGATGACGGCGATGATCATGAGCGCGAGCCGTTTATGAAAATTCCACCGCTCCATGGCGAGCGCGATCATGAATCCGCCGAGAAACAAAAACACAAGATGGTTGGTATAGTTGGGGGCCACCTGCTTGCTGGACATGATGCCGAGAAGCGGAAAAAGAACGAGAGGCAGAAGAGCGGTCACGGCGATGGACGTCCCCTCCCCCACCCACCAGCAGGCCATGAGCACCACCACGGCCAACAGGCGTTGACCCGACTGGGTCATCCCCTCCGGCTGTGGCATGAAAAGGATGATCGCGAACAGGATGAGACCGGCGACCAGAACCACGGCGCGGCGTTTGAAACTGGAATCGGGCATACAGAGAGTCTCCGCAGGAAAAAACCCAATGGGCTGAAGGCGGATCTTTTGAACAGATCAGGCGATGATCTTGTTCACCTTCAGGGTCGAGACGATATGCATATCCATACCCAGCTCTTGCGCCGAATAACCCAGAGCCAGGGCCACAAGCTGGGGAAGGTGCAGTATGGGAATGGAATAACCTTTCTTCTGCAGTTTACGTATTTCAGGCTGGTAGGAATCGAGGCTCAGGTGGCACAGGGGGCACCCGGTGACCACGCAGTCGGCCCCGCTTTCGATAGCGTCGACGAGGGCGTTCCCCGCCATATCGTGCGACGCTTCTTTATTCATCATCACGATGGGAAACCCGCAGCACTTGATGCGGTTCTCGTAATAGATCGGAGTGGCGCCCAGGGCTTCGAAGATATCTTCCATGCCGGTGGGGTTGTCCGGGTCTTCATATTCCGAAAGTTCGGACGGTCTTAAGACATAGCACCCGTAAAACGCCGCGGTTTTGAGTCCGGTCAAAGGATGCTTCACTTTTTCGCGAAGCAAGTTGAGCCCCTCTTCGGTGGCGAGGATATTGGCGAAATGCTTGATCTTGCTTTTTCCGCCCATGTACTGGTGGCCACCTTCGCTGAGAAGGTGATTGATCTTTTCCTTGTATTCGGAATCGCCGTTAATGTGGCATTCGGATTTCTTCAGGACTCCCTGGCAGGTGGAACAGATGGTGATGAGATCGAGGTTCTGTTCTTCGGCGATGGCGAAGGTGCGCGCGTTGAGCGCATCGGCGAGGATGGGGCTCTGTTCCGAAAGCACCCCGGCGCCGCAGCAGGCGGCGCTTTTCATTTCGACAAACTCGATGCCCAGCGCTTCCGCCGCCTTTTGCGTGGAGATCATCAACTCCCGGGTGGCGCCTTTGGCCACACAGCCTGTGAACAAGGCGAATTTCATTATTGGTCCAACTCCCTGAAGATTCGCCTCACATCATCCACATCGTCGATCTTCCCGTGGAGGACGGGAGGAATTTTCCGTTTCAACAGCATTCGTATTCCAACGGGCAGCAAATCCAGAAGCCCCTTGATATTAAAAATGCCGACCGTTTCCACCGGCAACCTATTCTCGTCCAGCCGTCCGCTTCTCTTGATCGACCTTCCAAAAGATACCGCATGCCGGGCCCCGTTGTTGTTGGTGATCCCCTGTTCGATGGCGACCGTCATAATTTCCTTGATGCGGTCGAAGGGCCGGGCGGGTTTGGGACACCGCTCGACGCATTCGCCGCAATGGGTGCAGTCCCAAATCCCTCCGGGCTGGCTGAGTTCCTTGACCCGCTCCAGGGTCGCGTCGTCGCGCGAGTCCCCAACGAACCTCTGGGCCTTGGCCAAGGCCGCCGGCCCGAGAAAATTGTCGTCCACCTCAATGACATTGCAGTCCGAGTAGCAGGCTCCACACATGATGCAGGTACTTGAATCGTCGATGAGTTTGAACTGTTCGGGAGTCTGCTGCTGTTCTTTTTCGGGAGATTTGGTTTTCGGTTTCAGGTACGGATCGACTTTTCCCAACTTGTCCCAGAACGGCTGAAAATCCACAACCAGGTCCTTGATGGGTTTCATATTTCCCAGGGGTTCCAGGATAATGGTGTCGTCTTTGAGGAGGTGTTCGGCCTGGCGCTGGCAGGCCAGAAGGGCGTGCCCGTTGGCTTTCACCGCGCAGGACCCGCAGATGGCGCTTCGGCAGGACATACGGTAGGCCAGGCTGCCGTCTCTCGTCCATTTGAGCTGGTTCATGCAGTCGAGGAGGGTCGCTTTATCTGGAATATCTAACTCGAAATCCTCGTAATACGGTTCCGGCTGCTTTTCCGGATTGTATCGTTTGATCCTGAATGTAGCCATCAGTAAGTTCTTTCTGCAGGTTCGTATCGGGTGATGACAACAGATTTTTCTTTAATTTCCATTCCATCCTCCCGGCGGTAGACCATACTGTGGTGGAGGAATTTTTCGTCGTCGCGTTTCGGATAGTCCGTCCGGTAATGCCCGCCCCGGCTTTCCTGGCGGCGGAGGGCGGATGTGGCGATGATCTCCGCCATTCCCAGCATGTTGCCCAGTTCAATGATCTCGTAAATCTCCGTGTTGAACAACTTGCCCTTATCCGTCACTTTACCTTTTTTGAATCTGGTTTTCAGGGATTTGATGGTTTCGATGCAGGCTTTCAAAAGTTCCTCGTCCCGGAACACTCCACATTTTTCCATCATGGTCTGTTTCATCTCGTTGCGGATATCGTTGTAGCTTTCGGTCCCTTCCCGCTGAAAGACATCCTCAAACACTTCCAGGACTCTGGCTTTTTCCCGACCTTCATTGACCGGAGAAAACCCCACAGTTCCTGCATACTCCAGTGCAGTCTTTCCCGCACGTTCTCCAAAGACGACCGCCTCGAGCAGGGAATTGGTTCCCAGGCGGTTGCCCCCATGCACCGATACGCAGGCACATTCCCCTGCGGCGAAGAATCCTTCCACCTTGGTGCCCTCCGCATCGCGGATAACGGCTCCGAATTTATTGGTGGGGATACCTCCCATGGAATAATGTGCCGTCGGCTGGATAGGAAGCGGATCTTTGACGCAGTCGACACCGAGGAAATCGATTCCCAACTGGCGAATCTGCGGCAGACGTTCTATGATGCGCGCTTCTCCAAGATGGCGAAGATCTAGGTGGACGTATCCTTCCCCGTTGACACCGCGTCCTTCGTCCATTTCACTCTGCTCGGCGCGGGCGACGATATCGCGGGGCGCCAGTTCCATTCGCGCGGGAGCGTATTTTTCCATGAAACGATCACCTTTGCCGTTGCGAAGATACGCCCCCTCCCCGCGTGCCGCTTCTGAAAACAGAATCCCCTGTCGATACAGTCCAGACGGGTGAAACTGGACGAATTCCGGATCCTCCAGGGGAATTCCGGCATTGTAAACGGCCATGACCCCATCGGCCGTACTGGCAAACGCGTTAGAAGTGAGCTTGAAAACCCTCCCATACCCCCCTGTGGCAAAGAGGACTGCCCTCGCCTGTATCACTTCAAGGGCTCCTGTCCGGATATCGCTGACCACCACCCCGTTACAGCGGTTACCCTCCAGCACAAGAGAATGCATGTACCATTCGGAATAGATCTTGATGGACTTGGCATTCTTCATCAATTGTTCATGGAGGGCGTGAAGAATGGCATGTCCAGTTCGGTCGGCGGCGAAACAGGCCCTGGGCTTGGAGTGGCCGCCGAAACTTCGCTGGGCGATTTTTCCGTCCGGCCTGCGGCTGAACACACAACCGAAATGTTCCAATTCATAAATGACACGGGGAGCGGCCTTCACATATTCCTCCACCGCATCCTGGTCGCCGAGGAAGTCTCCCCCTTTGACCGTGTCGTACATATGTTCTTCCCAGCTGTCCGGCTCCGAGTTCCCGAGCGATGCGGCGATACCCCCCTGGGCAGCACCGGAATGTGAACGGGAGGGATATACTTTGGTCAAAACCGCAACGTCCAGTTCCTTGCAGACCTCCAGGGCCGCTCTCATTCCAGCCAGACCCGCGCCTATAATGACCACATCATGTTTGATCAACTGAAGCCTCTTTCAAGCGAGAACTAAAACCTGGTTTTTCGGGGGCAAAATTTATATTAGGCCTCTTTCCCGAACCCACTCATTAAAATCCCCCTCACCGCCAGCCCGATCGTCCCTATAGCTTAGAAGTCATTTGATAACAAGCATTTTAAAAAGGGAAGGAGGCAGAAAACGCAAGGAAGAATTCGGGTCAGAGAATTGGAAAACAGTCATAAAATGAGGGTGCATTGAACCATTATCGATCGATAATTGTCAAGAAAAATGAGATTAACGGTTGCAATGGCAGGGTGAGCCTTTATAATTATTAAAAAACAGGATGATACGTCAGAAAATCGATTCGACACTCCCCCTGAAACCACCTTGGAAGACAAGCTTTGAAATCCAAGCGCTCCCCACGAGCCGGAGTTCCTTTTGAAACAAATTACTTTTGAATCTCTTCCAATCCCAGAACCCGTTTTGCAAGGTGTCCGGGATGCGGGATTCGCGCATTGCACACCGATACAAGCCAAGACCCTACCGATCTCCTTGACCGGAAAAGACGTCGCCGGGCAGGCCCAGACGGGAACCGGTAAAACAGCGGCGTTTCTGATCACCGTGTTTTCCAAACTATCATCGCCTCCCCGTCATAAACGAAAATCCCGGCAGATCGGTCCCCGCGCTCTGATCATCGCCCCCACCCGCGAGCTGGCGAGGCAAATAGAAAAAGACGCCAAATTGCTGGGAACCCATTGCGATTTCAAAACCGTTTGTGTTTACGGCGGAGTCGATTACGAAAAACAGAGAAACCAGATCAAGAAAGATCCCGATATCCTCATTGGAACACCGGGCCGCTTGATCGATTATTACAAACAGAAGTTTTTCAGCCTGAAACTATTGGAAGTGCTGGTGGTGGACGAAGCGGACCGCATGTTCGACATGGGTTTCATCTCCGATCTGCGTTTCATATTCCGCAATAGCTCCCGTTACAATCAACGGCTTTCCATGCTATTCTCGGCGACACTCAATTTCAGGGTCATGGAATTATGCTACGAGCATATGAACAATCCGGAAAAAGTGGAGATCGAACCGGAAAAAACGGTGGTCGACGAAGTCGAGCAGACCCTGTATCACGTTGGCATTCATGAAAAGTTCAACCTGCTTCTGGGCCTGCTCAAGCAAGAGGCGGGGGAAAAAGTTCTGATCTTCTGCAATACCAAGATCCAGGCGGAAAAACTCGAAGCCAAACTGCAGTATAACGGATATAACGCGGGACAGATCAGCGGCGACCTGCATCAGAACGCACGCATCCGGATTCTGGAAAATTTCCAGGGCGGAAAGCTCGACATCCTGATTGCCACCGATGTCGCCTCACGGGGCCTGCATATCGAAAAAATCACACACGTGATCAATTACGATGTCCCGCAGGACCCCGAAGACTACGTTCACCGTATAGGCCGGACGGCGCGCGCGGGAGCCAAGGGAGACGCCATCACCCTGTGCTGTGAAAATTTCGTCCAGCACCTGGAACGGGTGGAAGAATTTCTGAAACATAAAATCCCGGTGGTCTGGGCAGAGGAAGAGTTGTTTCTGCCCGTCAAGCCGGGCATGCCGCCGTTGCTTCGCCGGAAGCGGTCCAACGGACTAAAACCCAAGTCATCCAGTGGGTCAGGCGGGGGCCGAAAACCTCGATCGGCCAAATCGTCCTCGTTCCGGCCCCACAGAAGCTCTTCCCGCCCAGCCCGTTCACGTCGCGTTTCTTGAAAATCTTGCACATTTTCCTATTACCTAAAAAATTTAATCCCAAATGATTCAATTTTTTTTGCCGATCTTTGTCGTATTTCTTATTGCCTTCTTCAAAATGAAAATCCACGTCAATTGCAAAAGCGAGTTTCCTTTGGGAGCAATAAAAATCTAATACATATTTGTTCATACTGTATTGCCTGCGAAACCTAAAACCATCCAATTTTTTGTTTCTCAGACAACCCCAGAGTAAACGCTCCGCTTTGGGCATTTCATTGCGTAAAGCCCTCCGCTTGGACTTTTCGGACTCTTTATTAAAAATTTGAGTCATACGACCCCACCCAACCTCCCCTTCGTAAGGGGAGGGGTTCTCCTTCATTAGCCCTCAATCAGTCCTTTAAATTCTGCCTCCCTTAATATTTTAACTTCCAGTTTCTTTGCTTTGTCCAGTTTGGAACCAGGATCGGCTCCGGCTACGACATAATCCGTCTTCTTTGAGACGCTGGAGGTGATGCGGCCTCCCAGGGCCACGATTTTTTCTCTGGCCTGATCCCGGGTGAGGGACTCCAGAGTCCCGGTCAACACAAATTGTTTTCCTTCTAGAACGGTCGAGGTCTCCGTCTTTTCCAGCTCGACCAGCAAACCTAGTTGTTTTAGCCGATCCAACTCATTCCGGTTTTCTTTTTTGTCCATAAATTCGCGGAAGCTCTCGGCGATGGTGGGCCCAATCTCCATGACCGATTCGAGTTCCTCGAACCGGGTGACCTGCAACTTATCCAGGGTCCGGAATGTCTGCGCCAGAACCATGGCTGCCCTCTGGCCGACATGCCTGATGCCGAGTGCATGGAGAAGCCTTGCCGGGCCGGCTTTCTTGCTGGCCTCCAGCGCATCGATGAGGTTTTGCGCAGATTTTTCAGCCAACCGTTCAAGGGGCACAAGCTCTTCCAGGGTCAGTGTGTATAGATCGGCAAAAGTTTTGACCCTCCCTCCCTCGACCAGTTGTTCGATGACAGCGGAACCGAGATGATCGATATCCATGGCATTGCGGGAAGCAAAATGCAGGAGGCGTTCCTTGAGTTGGGCGGGACAGGCCGAATTGTCGCATCGCCATACCGCATCGCCTTCCGGGCGCGATAACGGTGAAGCGCATACCGGGCACCGGTCGGGCATCCTGAAAGTTTTTCTCCTTCTTGTGCCCGCAGGGTTTTCCACCTTCACCACTTGGGGGATGATCTCGCCGGCTTTCTGTA
The DNA here is from genome assembly GCA_036339675.1 of Nitrospinota bacterium. Taxonomy (GTDB): domain Bacteria; phylum Nitrospinota; class Nitrospinia; order Nitrospinales; family VA-1; genus JAYZAN01. Next base: position 6,387 of record JAYZAN010000096.1, on the reverse strand, counting down.
CTATTACGGTGTCGCCAACCCGGATGTCCTTGTTTCTAATTTCATCTTCATTGTGAAGCGTTGCTCGGCTGACGGTCGACCCTGAAAGAAACACCGGCTCCAGTACCGCCACCGGGGTGATTGACCCCGTTCGCCCCACCTGGCATTTGATGTCGAGTATCCGGGTCGACGTTTGTTCCGCCTCATACTTGAAGGCCGCGGCCCATCGCGGATGCTTGTTCGTCGCTCCCAGTTTTAAACGGTCCTTGAAAGAATTCACCTTGATGACCAACCCGTCCACGTAATAGGGCAGTTTGTTCTTTTCCGTTTTCCAACGCTCGATCAGCGCCAGGGTTTCATCAAAAGATTTGCAAAGCTTTCTTTCCTTATTGGTCTTAAACCCAAGCGACTGCAATTTTTTCAGCGCTTCCCAATGGGTTTTAAAAGGTATAACGTCCATATAGCCTATGTTGTAAACAAATATATCCAGAGGACGGGAAGCGGTTATGGCAGGGTCCAACAGCCGGATCGACCCGGCGGCGGCGTTTCTCGGGTTGGCAAACGGCGGTTCCCCCTCCGCCTCGCGAGTTTCATTGAGCCGGGCAAAAGCTTCCCGGTTCATGAACACTTCGCCTCGTACCTCGATGATCTTGAACGGTTCCTGTTCCATGGGAATGCTCAATGGGATAGAGCGAATCGTCTTGAGGCCCACAGTGATGTCTTCCCCTTCTTTTCCGTCTCCTCTCGTGGCTCCCTGAACGAGCGATCCGTTTTCATAAGTGAGCGTGACCGCCAATCCGTCGAATTTCAATTCGACCACGTACTCGATCCTGTCTTCCCGGCCCAGGTTTTTGGCCACCCGGTTATGAAATTCTTTCAATTCCTCCAAGTTATAGGTGTTATCCAAGCTGAGCATGGGAACTTTATGAGCCACCCCTCGAAAATTTTCGGATGCCTTTCCCCCAACACGCTGGGTGGGCGAATCGGGAGTAACCCATTGCGGATATTTTCCCTCCAGATCTTTCAAGTCCTGCATCAGCCGGTCGTAATCCCGGTCGGAAATCCCGGGCCGGTCCTCCACGTAATAAAGGAAATCGTGGCGTCGGATCTCATCTTTCAATTTTTCCATTTTCTTTTTATCTTTTTCGTGCATTTCGGATTTCAAAGGGGAATATGGAAAAACGCATTGTTTTAAAAACACTCAGACACTAATTAAGACGCTTCCTTTTTCTTAAAGAGACCGTTTACGTGGAAAATTTAAAATCCATTAGAATTTTCGAGGGGCTGGACGATTAGGATTTTTCCGAAATTGTCAAAATAGCCCAAAAGAAAACCCTGCCTCAGGGAGAGTGCCTGTTTCGCGAAAACAGCCCCGGCGATAAAGTTTACTTGCTTTCCAAGGGAAAGATCGAAATCACGGTCATCAACCCGATGAAGGCCAGTGAGGAAATTTTTCTCGCCAAGGTCAACCAGAATGATATCGTCGGCGAATTGGGCATCTTCGATAACGCCCCCCGGTCGGCAAGCGCCAAGGCCACCGCACCCACAACCTTTTTGGAAATCACAACAGCGGGCCATTTTGACCTGTTTGAAAAAAACAACAAGATCGGGATGGTCACCCTGCGAAACCAGGGAACGATCCTGGCCTCCCGCCTTCGGAGCACCGACATCGAACTGCGCAATTCGCTGCTGTGGATCGGAAGGCAAAGCGGCCCCCCGGAGGAATGATCCTCAGGGTTCCAGGGTCACATAATACCCGTATCGTCCTCTTTGAACCAGAAGCAATACGCTGTCCCGGCTACCCGCTTCCACGATCGCCTCGCGGAAATCCTTATCGTGATCGATCGTGGTACGGTTGATTTGCCGGATCACATCGCCCGGCCTGATTCCTATCTTCCCGCTCGGGCTGTTGGCCACCACCTCCACCACCACCATTCCTTTTTCGGTATCGATCCCAAATTTTCGTTTCAGTGAAGAATCTATTTTCCCGGCCGCCAGGCCAATCCAGTCGCGCGTAAACTCCGAAATTTTTTCTTCAGGAATGGAGGAAACCCGCACTCGGGCTACAGCCGCTTTCCCGTCTCTGAGAACATCAAACCGTATGGTGTTCCCAATGGGATAGGTAGAAACACGTTCCCGATAATCCACTTTTTTGTTGATGGGGTGTCGGTCCAGGGAAAGAACGATATCCCCTGCTTTGAGTCCAGCCCGTTCCGCGGGGCTGTCTTTGATGATGCGGACTACAAGGATACCCTGCTGTTTATCCATTTTAAAAAATTCCAGAATTTCGGGGGTCATATCCTGCACGGAAATTCCGATCCAGCCGCGCCGGACTTTCCCGAACCGGATCAATTCGTTCACGATCCGCCGTGCATTGTCTATGGGTATGGCAAAGCCGATGCCTTCCGCCTCCTGGTAAATAGCGGTGTTGATCCCGATCAGCGAACCGTTGATATTCAAAAGCGGACCGCCGCTGTTTCCGGGATTGATCGAGGCGTCGACCTGAATGAAGTCCTGATAAACCCGCCTTTTATCCGGGCGGATCGTGCGGTTGATAGCGCTTATGATTCCTGTGGTCACCGTATGGCTGAGCCCGAAGGGATTCCCGATGGCCAACACCGATTCTCCGATCATCAAATCGTCGGAACATCCCATCTCCACAAAAGGCAAGGGTTCCTTGGAATCTATTTTTATGATTGCCAAGTCCGATTTGATATCCGCCCCAATCAGTTTCGCCCGGTACTCCCGTTTATCGATCAGGGTGACCTTGATCCGGACCGCCTTCGCCACCACATGTTCGTTGGTTAGGATGTACCCATCCCGATTGATGATCACCCCGGACCCCAGGCTTCGTCTGCGGGAATTGGTAGGCGGAAAAAAATTATCGAAGAATCGGTCGAAGGGAGAACCACCGAAGTTTCTGAACGGATTTCTCACCGCGGGCGCGGATTCTTCCGTGAAAATGTTCACTACCGCGGGGCCCACCTTCTCCACTGCAATGACCAAAGGGGTGCGCCTCTCAAAATTCTGCCCGGCGTAAACAGGACCCAGACCGAGCAGGAAAAGGGCAGCGGTCAAAAGTGTTAGTGGAAACGATATCGAAATTTTGGGGAAATGCATGGGCCAGCCAGGTTAAGACCGCGGGACGCCGAAGCGCCCCGCACTACAGACAGGAAATAGAATAAGGCTTTTTCTAACCCAGTTTGATCGCAATATAGATCGTGGTGGCGCCCCGCCGAACGAGGAGCAGCACGGTATCCTCCTGATTCAACGAACCGACGAGCTGGTTGTAGTCCGACATATTCCTGACGGGTTTTTTATTGATCTCGGAGATCACATCCCCGCGCCGCAAACCCTTTTCGGCGGCGGGTTCTCCTGCCGTCACATCGGAAACAAGCACTCCTTCCGCGCTGTCCAGTTTCAGGCTTTTGGCCAGTTCCGGCGTGATATCCTGAACCTGAATGCCCAGTTTGTTTTTCTGGGCGACCTGGACTTTCTCCGCGTCTTTCAGAACTTCTATTTTGACGTTAATGATTTTGCTTTTTCCTTCGCGGATCACTTCCACCTCGACCACTTTATTGGGAATCGCTTGTGCCACAACTTTGGGAAGGACATCCATTGTCTTGACATTCTGACCGTCAAATTTAACGATGACGTCACCGCGTTTGATGCCCGCCGCGGAGGCAGGCCCGCCGGGGATCACATCTCCCACCAGCGCTCCCTCGCTATGCTTGAGCCCGAATGACTCTTGAAGTTCGGGGGTGATTTTCTGAATCATCACCCCAAGCCATCCCCGGGTGACGGCGCCTTTTTCCTTAAGGTCTTTGAGAATCCCCTTGGCGATGTTGATGGGAATGGCGAACCCGATCCCCACATTCCCCCCCGAATTTCCGGAAATGATCAAGGTGTTGATGCCGACCACCTCCCCCTTGATATTGATCAGGGGGCCGCCGCTGTTTCCGGGATTGATGGAAGCATCGGTCTGAATGAATTCGTCGTAGGGTCCTTGGCCGATACTTCTTCCCTTGGCGCTGACAACACCCACAGTGACGGTATGGCTCAACCCGAACGGATTCCCGATAGCGACCACCCATTCACCGACTTCTAGGTTATCGGAGTTTCCCAGCTTTACCACCGGGAACGTCTTATCACCCGGTTTCTTCTCGATTTTGATCAACGCGATGTCCGTTTTTGAATCGGCCCCTACAAGGGTCGCCGCGTATTCCTTATCATCCTCCAGGAGCACCTGAATTTCGCCGGAGCCTTCCACCACATGGTAGTTGGTCAGAATGTAACCCTCCTGGTCTATGATAAACCCCGATCCCATGCCTCCGCGTGGACGCTGGTTGTTCCTGTCACCAAAGAATCTGTCATAAAAATCCCGAAACGGGTCGGGGGGCCGGGACTTTCGATCGGAAGGCCCAGGTTTTCTCACTCTGGTTTTAACACTCACGTTGACCACGGAAGGGTTCTGCTTCTTGGCGATTTCGACAAAGAGATTACTGGTTAAAACACCGTTTTCGGTGCTCAATGCCGCGGCGGCTGAAGGAAATAGAGAACTCCCTCCATTTCCACCGATGAACACTGGAAGAAGAAACATTACTGCCAGAAACAGAAACTTTGTAACGTCGAAAAATTTTGATCTCATAAGAAAACCTCTTGGAGCCGAAAGGATAAAAATTAAGCCTGGTATTATTGAGTAGGTACCAATAATGGACTAAACGGAAATGTCTTCCATGCCTTCAATCCCGGAAACCGGTTCAACCACTTTTTATTTATCGCACCTTAACTTGAAATTCAAGATGAAAAGATCTAATGGGGTGCCCCTCACTCTTTAAGACACTCCTTTTAAAATCCTGATGGGAAAATTGGCTGGCCAAGTTCAAGAAAACCGAATTCATGCAACCATAAAAGGATTTGCTCAATTATATAATGTATGTATCTTTGTTTTCAACATCTAATCCCGGCCGGAAATATATATTGACTCCGTTCTGGAGATAAAAGATAATCCGGTATATTCACTGGGGACTTAAGACGTCCGGTGAAACGCCAGCAAATGCTCTTTCGACTCGTAACTATTTCAACCGGCCTTCGTTGCCTGAAACCAGGAAGATTCCGTGAGTTTCCTCTTTCCCAGTTTCAACCTCAATCCGGAACCCGCCGGAAAACTTTTTCCTGCTGAAAACTTTTGGCGGGAAGACATTACTTAATCATTCAAAACCATGGGACTTTTCCTATCCGCCTTGGGATTGTTGATGATCTTCGAAGGAATTCCATACTTTTGTCTACCAGCCCAGGTGAAGGCCTTTGCCCGGAAAATCCCGGAAATCCCGGATGCGACCCTTCGCGTCATCGGGTTTATTCTCATGGTACTTGGTCTTATTGTTGTCTATATCGGAAAATCCGTTTCTGAAAATTGATGATCGTATGAAAAATTTTACCCGCTTTCTAGCGATGTTATTCATTACATTATTGACGGCTGGGTGCGCCACCTGGCAAACATTTAATGAAAATTCCGCCCCCGCCGAAGCTGCGATTGAAATGGCCCATCCCTTCAAGGACCTGCCGGTTCCCGCAGGTTTTGATATAGACCGCCCCCGTTCCTTCATTTATGAATCCGGAAGCGGGAGCTTCAGGGTAGGAAGACTTTATTATACCGGATCGACCAAACAGGAGGAAGTCGTCGATTTTTATAAGAACGAAATGATCAACCAGGGGTGGAGCCTGATAAACTCTATCGACCATGACGTGGTGCTTCTGAATTATGAGAAAGAAGGATGGGCCTGCTCTCTCGCCATCACCTCGAGACTTCTTCTGGGGTCGCAGATTGAAGTCCAAATCGGGCCGAAATGACCCGTTCTCGAACTACCGGGTTATTGGTTTGTAACTGTTTCACCCTTTTTATCGCTGGGTTAATGATTCGAGGCCATAGAATAATCCATCGTACCGATCTCCCAAAATGCCTGGTAAAGATTCCCATTCAAGGCAGTCCATCCTGGCTTTCCCATCCCGGCCGGAATACACTTTCTCCAATTTTGTCGTCTCCGAGGGATCGGAGTTCGCGGTCAATGTTGTAAAAGAGTTCTGCTCCAGTCCAGACATTCCCTTCAACACCCTATACCTGTTCGGCGAAAAAGGCCTTGGCAAAACACACCTGCTGATTTCGATCGGCAATCATATCGCCCGGTATTTTCCGGATAAAATTCCGCTCTATATCCACAGTTCGGAATTCGTTTCCAACATCGAAGTAGGCGGCGCGGCTTCGGATGAAACCGTGGAAAAACTTTTGCAGGTGGATTATTTTCTTTTTGATGACGTGGAAGAGGTCTCCGGAAAAAAATTTCCCCAGGAAAAAATTTATCACATCTATAATTCACTGATGGCCGCCGGAAAAAAAATAGCCTTCAC
>JAYZAN010000095.1:0-10280 GCA_036339675.1 Nitrospinota bacterium | reverse complement strand
TTAACTTTCTGAGGGCAAGTTAAAGTTTTTCCCTATTCCTCCGGGCGTTTCCCGGGCGCACGATAACGGGCTCCGAAAAAACTTTTGTCCACATCAACTTCGCCGAATAAAGGAGATTCGATCGCATATTCTTCAGCAATTCTTTCTCGGATATAGAGCAACTATTTATTAACCGTATTACGATTTAAACGGGTTAATGGTACGATCTTGGTGGCCTCAATATCCAGTGAAAAATACTTTAAAATTTCCCGAAATTTCCTGGAGGAAATGTGGAAATTCAGGAAGGTTTCAAAATCGAGTAACTCTTTGTCATGACTGGAGTTTAACCTGTTCTCTATGGCTTGAACTAGTCATAAGCCTTAACAAAAAGGGCAAGCTCATGCCGCTCGCCACGGAGGCAGATGGCTAATAGCTTTTGAGCTTACGATAATCAATGGGCGCAAATCATAGACGGTGAATATTTCTTGCGGAGGTACTCCGCCTACGAGCAATTTTTAGAGATTCCCTTATTTTTAAGTTTTCCTTCCCGGCGGAATGGTATACATTAAATCCATACCGACTTTAAAAATTTTTATTTGAAAATCATCATGGGAGAAGAATTGCGCAGACGGTTTTCGCTGGACAAGGCGAATATAGACCCCAGTCTGAAAAACAGGATATTTTCCGCCGACGGGGACGAAGAGGTGGGTTCCTGGAATGGAGAAAATATACAGCAACTGGTTGAGGAACTGGACCGGATCGAGGAACGGGTGGACGCCAATTACGGCAGTCTGCCGCACAACCAAAACATCCCGGAAGATTTAAGGAATCAGGTGGAAAAAGATTTTCCTGTCTGGGCCTGCGACCGATCGGGACTCTGCCTCACCGGCGAAAATGCCACCGATATCGTCCCGGTGGAGGAAATCCGCAAACATTACGTCCAAAAGTACGGCGGAATAGACCAATACAAAGAAAAATTAAGATTGGATAGAGAGAAGATGATAGAAAATTTGAATTATAAAAAGAAGAAATAGTTGTTTGTCCGAATAATCCCCAATCCTCCTTCCTACTATTCAAGAATTGTTTAAAATCAGCTTTTTAACAAGCCCCCTTACTGGCAGGAACATTTGAAAAATCAACCGAGTTCCTCCAACCCATCCTTCAAATATGGTATGTTATAAGTTGACCCGAAATTTCAGTTTGAATTTTTCCGTAAAAGGACCTGGGAAAAATTTCGATCCTTTCTTCACGACCAAACCCGAAGAAAAGGGAACCAACCTCGGGCTTTCAGTGTGCTATTCCATCATAGAAAAACATGGCGGTGTGGTCGAAGTGGACAGCGAGCTCGGGAAAGGGACTGTATTCTCCATCGACCTGCCCTTGCAGCAACAGGCCGATTCCGATTCAGGCGATGAGTCATACCCGATCTGATAAAAATTCCCGTCCAATAATAAGAAAAATTCGTGTCGTAACCTATTTTCTGGTTCTGGTATGTCTATCCGATTATTACTTGATCCAACCGAGCCTGATCACCATCGATCAACTCCCCCCGCCCGGTGATGACTTAAAACCCCTGATCCATTCCCTTAAGGAACACGTTTCCTATTTAGCCTCACCAGAACTAAAGGGGCGCGTCCCGGGCACTCCCGGCAATATCGCCGCCCAACAATACCTAATCGACCAATTCAAATCCATCGGGCTGATTCCCCCGAAACCAGGAGTCGGAATGACCCAAACCATCAAACCGGAAATCGGAGAAAATATATTTGCAGCCCTTTCTCCGAGTATCCCCGGCCGGGAGTGGCTCCTTCTCGGCGCCCACTTCGATCATCTCGGACTGCAGGACGGAAATTTGATTTTGGGAGCGGACGATAACGCGTCCGCCGTCGCAATCCTTATCGCAACCGCACGCTTACTGCAGAGACAAGAGGGGCTGAAACGCTTCAATATCCTTTTCGTCGGATTCAACGCTGAAGAACCCCCCTTTTTTCTATCCCGGTGGATGGGATCTCATCATTTCTACAACCATTTAGAAGACACCGGGATTGCGGCCGGAACCATTCGCTTGGCTGTAATTATGGATCTCATGGGAGGAATTTTCTGGAAACCTTTAAAGGATACCGTTTTTGTGATGGGCCAGGAAAAAACTCCTCAACTGGAACCTCTGATCCCATCGGTCACTGTTCCGGATTTGGATATCCAACCCCTTGGGATGGATATGATAGAAACCATTCCAGGAAAAACCCGGAGAATGTTCAGCGATTATCAGGTGTTCCGCGCTAATAAGGTTCCATTTATTTTTATGAGTACGGGCCGCACTCCCCATTACCACCGCCCATCCGATACTATGGAAAAAATTCATTACGCGCGAATGGCACGCACTGTGCTCTGGTTGAACAAACTTTTTCTAAAGCTGGATCGGTTTAAGGGGGAATGGGAATATAACGATAAGAGACAGAATCTCAAGCAGGACTTAAAAACTCTTTATCCATTGATCGAAAAGGCGAGCCAATGGTCGACCAAAGTACCCCAGACAGGAATCGTTTCTCTTTTTAAACTAAAGAAGGATTTTAATAATTTTAAGTATATGCAGGAACGAATCAGCCAGAACAGGGAACTTATTGAAAAGGATTTTCGATCGCTGACCCTGGCTTCTATTCGGCTTCAATGCCTATTGGGAAAAATGGGCCCCTGTTTTTTGCTTCCAGGAGGCATTGAAGAAAGTGAGTTATCGAATTGATTCCATAAAATTGGAATGGAGGCTGAATATTACTTCAATTTTTATGACAGGAAATTAAGAAGACTGGGTTGAATAATGCGTGCAGTACTATCCAGGCTGGCCTGCAAAGCAATTTCAAAGGCCGCAAGATCTGACGCGCTTTGGATCAGGTCGGCATCCTCGATATCCGATATTTGTTCAGTCTGATCGATGATACCCCGGTCATGAAAAAAGTCGTTGCTGTCAACCCGATTGAGAATCCCGCCCGTTATCGCCCGGGCTTCCTGAATGGTTTCCATACCGGAATCCAGGTTGATCAAGGAAGCCAGTATGGCCTCGGTATCGTCCTGTTCCAGAGCCTGCTTCAGTTTGATCAAAGTGTTGATGGAATTTCGTCCCCCTCCGAGTCCCAATTGCTCCGCTACCGTCCCGGTTCCCACATCATTTACAACAGCAACCGTACTGCTGTTATTCGAATCTATTCTCAATGCATTTCCAGCACTGTTAATGCTTGCGGTAACGTTGAATCCGGAATTATTGATCAACGTGAGCACATCTCCGATTGTAGAAGCCGAACTGAGGCTGACCGTTCCCGAAGCCGACCCGTTGATGATACTGATATCTCCCAGGGTTAAGCCGCTTCCCCCGTTCAATTCGGATATCTTGGTCAATGACGAAAGGCCCGGATCCAAGTCGGTCCCCTCGAGATTCCCGTTTCTGCTGCCGAGAATTCCCAGGCCGGAAGCGGTGCTCCCCCCTGAGACTTCGGTCACCACCAGCGCCTGTGTGATTACACTGTTGGTATCTGTGAGACTGATACCATCCGTTGCGCTGTTGATCGAAGCGGTGATGTTCACGCTCGCTGAATTGATCGCCGAAATGACATCGGCGATGGTTCCCGATGAAGATAGGGTGATATTAGCACTGGTTCCCGAGCGGTCGGTTATGTTGAACGTTCCCGCCGCGATCCCCGTAGCACCGTTCAGGTCCGAAAGTGAGGTCGTGGTATTTATTACCGGATTCAGATCCGCTCCCAGAACATCCGAACCTGGAAGGGTGAGATTGATATTAATTCCGTCGGCAATTTCCATTACGAATTTTTCAGTATTTCCTAAATAAACCGCCGAGGAAGCGCTTTTCTGAAAAGGCTCCGTACGCGTTTTGGTTCCCGAAAAGATATATTGATTTTTAACCTGGGTGTTTCCTGCCTGAATAACCGATGAGATGATCTGATCAATCTCATACGCGGTAAACTGTCGCGTTGTAGCCGTTGAGGTGCCACCGAGTTCACTGATAGCAAGTTCCTTGGCACGGTTGAGGCCCAGTCCCACAGAATTCAGTTCCGAATCCGTCCGCTGCAGAAATATTTTATTATTGTCTATATTTCTTGAAAATTGCCTGGTTTGGGCAATACTGGTTCTGAGAGACAGGACGTCCGTCATACCGCTCGGATCATCTGAGGGCGTCAATATTCGTTTACCCGTAGCGATCTTGTTCTGCACCTTGAACAAATCTTCCGTAATGCGGAAAATATTGTTGATGGCGTTACGTTGCATCGTCTGGCTGGTCACTCGCGTTACCATATCGGTTCTCCTAAATCACTATCTCCATATAGGTTTGATATTTTAAATCTGTTGGATAAGAGCGTCCAGCATTTCATCCGCCACGTTGATCAATCGTGCCGCGGCGTTGAAGGCCTGTTGAAACTTGATCATGTTTATCAGTTCCTCATCGATCGAAACACCGGACTCACTCTCCCTCCGGTTATTCAATTGCAGCAACACCCCCTCCTGCTGTAGGGAGGTCCGCTGAGCCGAAAGTGATTGAATGCCCACGGTGCTCACGATCGCATTATAAAATTCGTCAAAGGTAAACGCCGCCGAACCTGATACCAGCGTAAGACTGCTCATTGTAAAGGTGCTTTGCAATTTCGCCAGATCAAGAGCATTTTCACCATCCCCGTTTGTTCCCTTTCCCGCAGCAATTTTCGTTGAATCATTTGTGACATCGCTCGATAAAGCCATCGTAGCTGCTGCGTCTGTGGAATTGGAAAATTCAAACACATCGCCGGTGGCCCCTGTTCCAGTAATGACCACCGCGAATCCCCCAGCCAGGTTAAAGGTGCTCCCGGTTGTGAACGTGTACGAACCCGACGATGCACCCGTGGTAAGGTTTGTCATGTCAAACGAATTCGAGCCCGTGAAGGTGATCCTGTATTCATCTATCGAGGTAGTGGAAGGGCTGGCATTGGTCATCGCCACCTGGGCTGAACCTGTATTGTTAGTGTTCGTAAAAACCGAGGGACTCAGAGCCGCAAAAAAATTCGAGCCTGTGGACCCATCCATGCCGAACCCATCCTGATGTATCCGGTTGAACTCCCGGACAAAACCTGCCGCCAGAATATCTACCTTATCTTTGATTCCTGCGATTTCCGTATCCCGCATATCCAAGTAACCCTTCAGGCGCCCACCCTGAATCGTCGATGTAATATTTGTCAGTGTTGCGGAGCCGTTATCAATATATATATCCTTAAACGAATTATTGTCTCCATTCACAACCGTGCTCAAACTGAAGGTCGTTGATTTTAAGACAAGAGGTGTTCCGTTTTGAAGAGTCAGGCTCACCTGGCCGTCGGATTCCTCAATAAAGGTGATATCAATTTCCTCAGACAGTTCCTTGATTAAAGAATCCCTGCTGTCCCTGAGGTCATTGGCTAAAGATATTCCAGGCTCATTTGCATGAATGGACTGATTCAGTTCGGCAATTTCCTGGATTATCGTGTTGATCTCCGTGATTTTCTCGTCGATGGCCAGGTCAATATCTGTCTGCGTCCGGAACAGCTCGCTTCCGACATAATTAAAATCTGCAGCCAGGTCCTCGCCCTTCGCCAGAATGCTGGAGCGCTCCGCTAGGCCCAAGGGATTGGTAGCAAGATCCTGAAGGCCGTTGAAAAAGTCACTGAGGGAACCGCTCAAACTCCTGCCGATGCTGTCGTTAAAAATCATCTCCAACTCTTCGAAAACTTCCTCACGAATCTTGAAATTGCCGGTGCGGTCGCCCTCTCCAAGGATCTGTGAAAATATGAACTCGTTATGGGAGCGCTTGATGGACGCCACCTTGACACCGGTGCCAATTTCCCCCAGGTTGGTCCCGATTCTTGAAGACCTCGGCGAGTTTGCCTCAAACACCACTTCCTGGCGGGAATACCCTTCGGTTTGAACATTGGCGATATTCTGGCCCGTAACTTCTATCGCCAGTTGCTGGGCAAGAAGTCCGACTTTGGCGGTATTTAATACGCTGAATATGTTTGCGGTCATAATCGATGATCAATCATTCAAATTAAACATCCATGCTCAACATCCGTCCCTCCGTTTTTCCTTCCATCACACGGCCATTAGCATGGTAGGGAGAAGCGGCTATTTCATCAGCAGAATGAACAAATGCAATCGATCTTTTGAATGACAAAGAAGAAGAATCCATCAACCTTTTTATTCGTTCCATCAAATCGTTGATCACGGCAATCTGGGATAACAGCTTTTTTCGGCTTTTTATCAACCTCTTGTTCCAGGGGGTTTCCTTTACTTACGCAAGCTTCATAAGGTTTAAATTTTCCTGAGGGATTCCAAGAGTTTCCGAAATTTTTTTCATTAATTTAAACCGGTCCGCTTCAAGTTTCTGCATCCTTTCCACCAGATCATTTTTTTCATTGAGAATTTTCTCTAAAGGTTCCAAGCTGTATCCGACCACGCATTCCCATTCATTTTCCAAAACCATAATATACTTGTCATAAAGGGAGATTTTTTTTTCCATCACATGCATTAGGTTTTTAATCAGATGGCTCATCTTTTATTCTCCCTTTTCTTTAACAGACGACGTTAAATTCGTTGGTGAGATTTGAATTTTCCCCTTTGCCTGAAGGATCTTTTCATTCAACCGGTTCAAATCCTTGTTGATCATATCCGCCAATCCCATTCCTTTTTCCTTTGAAGTTTCCTTGGCCACTTCTTCGAACAACATCGATTCATACATATCATTGGCATAACTATCAAAGAGGCCCGATTTGGGCACCGTTTTTCTCATAGACTCCAGAAGACGCTGCACGAACACAGACTCAAACTCGCGGGACACTTTTTCAATTTCCTCAGCGGTTTTCGCTTCGCTTGTTGATGCCTGGTTACCGAGTTGATTCAACTTTTTGGTAGTTAAATCAAATACAACATCTTGCGGCTTTACATTGTTTGAAGGAATTTCCATGAATTTTTCTTGATTAAGAATACCAGGGCTGAAAACCAGCACCTGATACATAAGAAAGCAATTCCCATACCAAAATCGAGGTGATTTTCCCACCACCAGATGAGATTAATTAAAATATTGAAAATAAAGGAATTATCCTATTTTCCCTGAGGGGAAACCATCCAGGTTTTTGAAGTGAGAAGGGCGGGGAAGGGAAATATTTTCCCCCCATATTATTTTCAACCCATTAACAAGTGTTTTTTAGATGAGCACCAGCTCCGCGTGCAGAGCCCCGGAAGCTTTTATAGCCATCAAAATAGCTATCAAATCCCTTGGAGTCACCCCGATCGAATTGAGAGCGTTGACGATTTCCCCCAGGGATACACCCTTGGGGACCACCAGAAGTTTATCCTTACCCTCCTCGGCGGCAACCCGGGTGCGAGGAAGGATGGCCGTTTGGCCTTCCGGCGATAACGCCTCCGGTTGGGAAGCGACCGGCTCTTCACGAATTTCCACAAACAGGGCTCCATGGGCAACCGCAACGGTGGAAATCCTGACATTTTCACCCATCACGATGGTTCCTGTACGTTCGTCGATAATAACTTTTGCCGGGGTATCCGGATCCACTTCCAGGCTCTCTAGTTTGGTGATGAACGATGAGGTGTTTTCCTTATAGAAAGAAGGGACAGAAACCCGTACCGTTCGCCCATCAATGCTTTTCGCAATATTATCCTTCGATTCGTCATTGACTGCCTTGGCGATGCGGCTGGCAGTGGTAAAATCTGTTATTTTTAAATTTAAAAAGATTTCTTCCTTCATATTAAACTGGTGGGGCAATTCCCGTTCCACAACGCCCCCATTCGCGATCCGGCCTACCGTCAGATGATTCTTCTGAACTCCACGGGCTGCTCCGGCCACAGAAAAGCCGCCAATGGATAGAGGACCCTGGGCCACCGCATAGGTTTTGCTGTCGGGACCTCTCAGGGGAGTCATCAACAAGGTTCCTCCCTGGAGACTTTTAGAATCACCCACAGATGATGCCGTTACATCGATACGGTCTCCCTGCCGGGCAAACGCCGGAAGGTCGGCCGTAACCATCACGGTGGCGATATTTTTAAACTTCAAGTTGTCAACCTCATCGGCCGGGATGGTGATTCCCAATTTTTTCAGCATATTGACGATAGACTGAATGGAGAAGAAAACATTCGTGGCGCTGTCGCCGGTCCCCGCTAGCCCTATGACCAGCCCGAATCCGATCAACTGGTTACTGCGGACCCCCTGGATACCCACAAGGTCCTTAATACGTGCCGCATCCGCGGACTCCGTCACAAACAGAAAGACCAGCAAAACCGCAGCGTATAGTCTTATTCGATTTAATATGCCTGACATATTTTCCTCTCTCATTAACATTAGGATAATACATTCAATTTGGCCCCTCCCACATCACCTGTGGTATCCGAAACACTGATCGTGTAGTTTTCATCTGCCGTGTGAGCGGGAATGGTAACAGTAACCGTATCTGTGATGCTCGCATCAGGAATAGTTATAGTTACTGAGGAAACACTCGTATCCTTGGTGAACGTCCAGTTAAACGGTAACGTTCCTCCGGCCACCTCAAAATCCTGGGATTGTGCAACGGTTGCGTCAATCGTGATATTACCCGGGGTAACGACAAGCTGATTGGGCAGAACCTCAATGGTGGCGGTGTCGGTCGCCCCGTTCGCGTCCGTCACATTGATCGTCCCGGTACCCGCAACACTGAGAGCCGTGAAAACTCCGGTTTGCGCAACCACAGTTCCCACCGGGGTTCCATCGCTGGTGGTAGAATTGGTGACCTCCCAGAAATACGGAGTTTGTCCGTTCACTGCGGTAAAAGTAAAGGTGGCCGTTTTGATGATCTTGGTATTGTCACTAGCGATCCTCAACGCAACGGGGGATGGTCCCAGAGGATTGCCGTCCTGAAGGACATCCGTACAAGCCATAACCAACAACACCACAAACACCAAAAACAGGTACCCCTCCTTCCAGGTGATCCGCATAAGATGTTTGTGATGTTTGAAGAATGAAAACATATTTCATTTCCCGGATTTGTTAGAAAGCGATTATCGGAACAATGGTAGAAGCACTCGCATTCTCCACGGTCGCCACTATAACCGCATTGCCCGCCACCGATCCCGAAGTGAGCGTTGTGACGGCGACACCGTTCGTCGTGGTCAAACTTGCCGCTCCCAGCGTTCCCAGGGTGGTGGTCAACGTGACCGTTGCCGCGTCCACTCCTTGCCCGCCACTATTGAACACTTCAACACGAATCGTAGCCTGGCTGGCACTATCGGCGACAATACCAACCCCACCAAATAAACCAGCTATGCTGACCGTATAACCGGATATACTAGGTCCCACCACATCTTCCACCTCAGGAAGACATCCCGGCAGAAAAGATACGATAATCAGAATGTTTAAAATAACTGCTTTTAATAAGGTCTTCAATTTTTCAATCTTCCTTAAAAAGGCCAGATATAGCTCAGTAACCTGGTAGCCCATCCCACGCGCTGCTCGTCGGCCACGACACCTTCCCCGGAATAGGTGATAGACGCATTCGCAATCAAATTTGAAGCGATCGTATTCTGAAACCCCACATCCTCGGGCCGGATCAGACCTCTCAATACCATGAGTTGTTCTTCATTATTGACGGTTACCGAACGTTGTCCCTCAATTAGAAAGTTTCCGTTGGGAAGTATTTCTACAATAATCGCCGAAATGGTTGCCGTCAAAGTCCCCTGTCGGGTGGTGGTTCCGCTTCCCTGAGTCGAGCGCGAGGTGGTCGCATTCAAAGCCGGATTGAAAGGAGTCCCCATCCCCAGGAAATTTTGGACATTAAGGTTTGCAGGAAGCCCCAGCATGGAAGTCGTGGTCAGATCGATGGTGGAATCTTTAGACGTGTCTGTTCCGGCCGATTGGGAAGAACTTGCCGTTTCATCGACAACAACCGTTATAATGTCCCCGACCTTCTTGGCCTTGGTATCCTCGAACAACAGGTTTTTCGAAGTGTCTCCCGGCCAGAGGGAGCCATCCGATAATTCCTTATCGCTGGTGTAGATTTTATCTGGGATGACTGTGGACCGCGGGTCCACCGCCTTATGCGACTTGGCGCACGAAGCCAGAACCAGTATTGCCAGCAAACCTGCAGTCCTGAAAAATTTCTTCATATCGAAATCGTTTCCTATTTCAGTAATTGATCTCTACCGTGTCTTGATCGATCACCCTGCCGTACACCTTTTTTTTGGAATGGGTGTTCATGACCTGAATCATGTCGTTTTCAAAACCTTTTTCCGTGGAAATCCCAGGTGCT
>JAYZAN010000094.1:0-8806 GCA_036339675.1 Nitrospinota bacterium | reverse complement strand
TGGTGTTCCCCGTCAGAGGAATGTGGGCCAAAAAAGGGCCACTTACCAGCAAGTAATGGCAGTTATTGGTGGATTCCCCTCCATTTGTTACCCATCCTATTACCCAAAAGCAAAAAAGGACTTACAGCCGAAGCCCAACTTCCTGCAAAAAGTGGGGCTATTGTGGGACTAGCAAGACAAAAAAGAAAGGGCCTGAAGCACAAAATGCCCCAAGCCCTTGCTATAAATGGCGGGGCCGACGAGACTCGAACTCGCGACCTCCGGCGTGACAGGCCGGCGTTCTAGCCAACTGAACTACGACCCCGCTCAAAATTCCTTTACAGCTCACCTCTTTTGAAAAGGCATTTCATTTACGGCCGAGCTCATCGGGCCGGCAACCTTGCCAGAAATATTCAAGGGTCCATCGGTCTCAAAAAAATGGTAGGCGGAACAGGGATCGAACCTGTGACCCCCGGCTTGTAAGGCCGGTGCTCTCCCAGCTGAGCTACCCGCCCTTATCCTTTCAGAAACGCTTCATGCGCGGACAAATTTGAGAGTGTTGGAGTATATAAACGGGTCTTTCGGGTGTCAAGGTTTATTATAACTCCTCATTCCCGTAATTGCCGCTCTGCCCCTCTTCGCCCCGGATAATCAGCAGCGAATCCGCCCTTTTTTTTAAAAATGCCTGTTTTTAAATGATTGACAGCCTTAAACACTGCATATAAGATGATTTTTGGAGCATCCCGGTACGGGAGATCCAAGCAGAAACTATCTATCCTAGGTTACCTTGGCTAGGCTCCTGTCAATCAGCCATGTTAGAAAAAATTCTGGCCGATCTGAAAAAAATTTCTCTGGAGGATCTTTTAAATCTCAGGGAAAAACTGGACCACCTCATCACAGCAAAGGAAAATAAACTTGAGAACACCCTAGGCGACAGGACGTTTCCCCGGGCGCGGGTCAGCATCAAGGGCGAAGCGGAAATTGAACGTGAAAGGGAATTTTTTGAACTGTTTCATAAAGTGACCATCCACAACATGTCTGTCGACGGGTTATCGTTCACCGTGCCAGCAGAAGTCATCGAGGACGATATCCTGACGTTAACCTTTCGGAACCCTTCCAATGGAGAAAAAAAACAGGTTCATTGTCAGGCAATCCGGGTACAGCAGACAAAAAAAAATTCGGGCGTGGAATGCAAAGTCGCCGCGAAAGCGGTAGACAAAAAAACGGTACACGCATATCGGGATATGCTCAGAAACCGAGGCAGATAGGCTTCGCAACCCAGGAACCCGCTCCCGCCTCCGGCGGTAGATCCCAACCAGACACACCCATCCTTAGAAAATGGCTATCACCAACATTCTTTCCCATCTGATCGAATTGGCCGCCAACGTTTCCGACGCGTTCACCACTGCGCTGTTTCAGGCCGACCGGGACCGGAAAAGCCTGTTCCTGCGCGAACACCTGTCTCTCAGCGGAAATTTTAACGGGGAAGCGGTCATTTCATTCAATGATGGGCCAATTGGAAAGGTCGCACAAACCCTGAAACCGGAGATCATCGAATATTTTGAGGAAGGAATCAACCGGTTGAGTTTTTACCGCAAGGACGAAGAGTTGAAAAGCCTGCTGGCTCTTCCCATCGTGTATGAGGAACTCGAAGGGATACTGGTGGTGGATTCCAAGGAAAGTTACAGCTTCACGCCTAAAATTCAGAAAATTCTGCAGGGGTTCTCGGACCAGATGGCCTGGCACCTACACCAGGAAAAATTGACCGGTGAGGTTTCCCAGGAATCCGATCCCCTGTTCGGGGAACTCAATTCCTGCTGCCGGTTCATCGCCCAATCTCCCAACCGTCCCGCCCTGGCCGAACGGCTGGCGCAGATTCCTCCCTCCCTCATTCCCGCAGACGCCACGGCGGTGATCTGGTTCGACGGTGTGGACATTCCCGGCCGGATCCAGAACCATCGGGGGTTTATCCAGCCGATTTCATCGGCGCCGATACTGCCGGGGAAAGGGATCGCCGGATCCTGCGCCAAGAATCTGAAACCCATCCTGATCCCCAACGCGGAAGGAAGAAAAACCATCCTCTTTCATGAAGAAGAGGAAATGGAATCGCTAAAATCCGTGACCGCGGTTCCCATTATGATCTCCGATCAACTCCAGGGTGTGCTGCTGTGCGCTTCCGAAAAACCCGGAACGCTGAACCACACCCATGTCGACCGCCTGACGCTGATCACCTCCTCGGCGGCCGCTGCCTTGGTGTGCGCCGACACCAAACGCCGCTGGGATTATGATAAAAACCTGGATCAGATCACGGGAGTGCCGAACCACCGGTTCCTCATGGAGCACCACGCGGCGGTGGCGCATGAAATCTTCAAGGAGGAAAAACCGGTTTCCCTTTGTATCGTGGCGGTGAACAACCTCCCATCCATTTACGAGACCTTTGGCCTGGCCTGCGGGGACCAGCTGTTGCGGCAGACCGTATCCATGTTCTCCAAAGTGATCCCGTCGCCGAAATACGTGTTCAAGTACTCCGACACTTCGTTGCTGATCATCATGATGGAGCGGGAGCTTAAAGAGTCCCGGGAAATAACCGAAAGACTGAAGAAGGTATTCGAAAAAAATGCTTTTTTCGTGAATGGGAAATCCCTGCAACTGGAAACGTCCTGGGGCAACGCGAGTTATCCTAATGAAAGCGGGAACCTCCTCGATCTGATCGGTATTGCCTGGTCGAGAACCACGCAATCTATGAAAGAGGTGCCATGTTAAAAAATCTGTTCAATAATATATTGGGAATGTTTTCGGCCGATCTGGCTATGGACCTAGGAACGGCCAACACCCTGGTTTATATCAGGGAGCAGGGAATCGTCCTCACCGAACCGTCGGTGGTCGCCATCAGCATCAACGGCGCCGGGGTGGAAGCGGTGGGTTTACAGGCCAAACGCATGCACGGAAGGACCCACTCCAAGCTGGATACGATCCGCCCCATGAAAGACGGAGTGATCGCCGACTTCGACGTGACCCAGCAAATGATCACCTATTTCATCAAGAAGGTTCTCAAGCAGCAACGTTTTTTCAAGCCCCGAATCGTTGTGGGAGTTCCCACCTGTATCACGCAGGTGGAAAAGAAAGCTGTGATCGACGCGGCCATGATGGCGGGCGTCCGGGAAGTCCTTCTCGTTGAAGAACCCATGGCCGCCGCGATCGGGGTGGGCCTCCCGGTTCACAGACCAGAGGGCAACATGGTCATCGACATAGGGGGCGGAACCACTGATGTGGCAGTGATTTCCCTTTCCACTATCGCTTATGGCGAGTCGGTGCGTGTCGCCGGCGACGAGATCGACGAAGCCATTGTCCGCTATATGCGGCTCAACCATCACCTCAACATAGGAGTTTTCGAAGGGGAACAGGTCAAAGTCAATATAGGGAGTGCCTACCCCGGGGTTGCAAAACTGACCTGCGAGGTGAAAGGGCTGAACGTGAAAACGGGGATGCCCATGTCCATCGTCGTGGACGACGAGGAGATTCGGGAAGCCATGAAAGAGCCCATCACCACTATCGTCACCGTCATCATGCGGGCGCTCGAAAAAACCCCTCCCGAACTTTCCTCCGATATCCATTCCAACGGAATCTACCTGACGGGCGGCGGAGCCCTCATTCGTGGTCTGGATCAGATGATCGAGGAAATAACCTCTCTAAAAGTTTATATTCCGGACCAGCCCCTCGTCAGCATCGTCAAGGGAACCGGCGCCATCCTGGATAATCATGAGACGATGAAAAAAGTTTGTATCAATTAAAACGGTTCGGTTACAATGTCGCATTAAATCCCACGGAACGGATAGAATCAAAACCGGTCGATCTATGAAAGAAAGGATATCGTCTCCCAGTTGTTCGGAATGCGGGATTAGGGTGGATAGTCTTCCCACCACCGTGGAATACCACAGCCAGGAAATCCATCTTTTCGATCCCGTGGTCTGCCGCGATTGTCTTCTGAAACTCTGTGAGGGCTATTCCACCACCTGCGCCAATTGCGGGGAGGTCATCCCTCCCTATTCGCAGGTGGGGGTGTTGAAAGCCGATAACGGCAAAAAACAATTTGTCCACATGAACACCAAGTGCCTGACCGTGGGAAGCGCCTTTCACGGCTACTGGGGCAAAGGTAAACTACGCAAATTTATACAGATTGAAGCATGCTAGAAATTAAATTCGTCAAGCAGAAGCGGACCATCCAGGCCCAGCCCGGGGAAACGATCCGGGAAGCGGCCATCCGCAACAAACTGAGCATCTATCCCCATATTCTCAAGATTTTAAACTGCCGGGGACGCGGGTTGTGCACCTCCTGCTCTGTTGAAATTATGTCCGGAAACGTGGATTCCAGAAACGATACTGAAAACAATTCCCTGGCTAAGAAACTGAAGAAAAACCCCAATATCCGGCTCGCCTGCCAAATCGAGGTGAAAGACAACCTCGTCGTCCAGACCCACGTATAATCCGGCCTGAAACGGGATTTTACGAGGGAAGCATGAAATAGACTACCGCTTCCCGAGTGGAAATCTGCCGATATCATGAAAATCCAGGTATCTGGGACAACTTGTTTTCCGCTCCCCGTAAAAAGTCCATCCAGCCTCAAAATATTCCAAGCCCAACTTCTTTGCATTCATCTAAAAGTAAGAATGGAATTGCCCGGTCAGGGAGGAAAAGACGCGTATCCTGTAATTTTTCAAAACAATTTGACAATTTCCCAATGCCTGGTTCTGGGATGTCTTCCCGCCCTAGAAGAAACCTCAGATACCCTAAAAATTTTCAAAACTAATTGACAATTAAAGAGTATAATTCGAAAATATTGAATGAATCCCATTTTGAAGGATCAGCTCGATTTGATGCACCGGCAGGCGATCGAGGAATACCCCTACGAATGTTGCGGGATCATCATCGGCAAGCCGGACACCAACGAGCAGGACATCCTTTACAAGTGCAGAAATATTCAGAACAAACTGCACGAAAAGGATCCAAAAACCTTCGAAAGGGACGCCAGAACGGCGTTCTACATTGACCCCAAGGAATTGATGGAGATTCTGCGGGATGTCCATGACAAGGGAATGCAGATCAAGGTATTCTATCATTCCCATCCGGACCACGACGCCTACTTCTCGGAAGAAGACAAGAGGATGGCGCTGTTCGACAACGAGCCTTCCTATCTCGGGGCCACCTACCTGGTGATTTCGTTGTATGATAGGAAGATCAAAAACCAGGCCCTGTTCGCTTGGAATGAAACGAAGAAAGTTTTTGAAGAACAAAAAACTCAACAATCTTTTGCTTAGATTAAATAAGTAAAAATTTTACAGGAGAAACGATCATGTCTTTGATCATCACCGAAGATTGCGTAAATTGCGGTGTATGCGAACCCGAGTGCCCCAACGAAGCTATCTCGGAAGGGGACGATGTATTCGTGATCGATTGGGAGCACTGCACAGAATGTGTCGGATGGTACGAAGACCCTCAATGCGTCGAAGTGTGCCCCGTCGACTGTATTCCCAATGATCCAGAACACGTCGAAAGCAAAGAAGAACTATTAACCAAGAAAGAGGCCCTGGTAGACGGTGGGTGAAACATTGCCGACCACGGTTGGGTAACGGGCCGGGAGCAAAACGATGAAAGAAGAGGTTGAGGCTGTCCTAGAAACCCTTCGACCTATGCTTCTCAAGGACGGGGGAAACGTCGAGTTGGTCGATATTGACGACGGTGTTGTCAAGGTTCGCCTCGTAGGGGCCTGTGTTTCGTGCTCCAGTTCCACCATGACCCTCAAAATGGGAATCGAACGGGCTCTGAAAAAAGCCGTTCCCATGGTGAGATGTGTGGAATCCGTGGAATAATAAAAACTTCCCCCGCGCCCGGTGGGATCGATGCTGAACCATTCGGTCCTGGAGAGGAGCGGTATCGATAAAGTCGAGCCGGCTTTTTTCATCGTTAGGATGTCCCTGAAAACCAACCGTCATGCGAAACACATTTCCACATAGGTTGCGAAAATTTCCTTCCGGACTTTTCCTTTTTACCCTGATAACTATCTTCACTTTATTCTCGACCAGAGAAGGTTTTGCCGAGGAAACAACTGGTGAACCGGTACGGGCAACCGATTTCACCTTGAAGACTCCTGAAGGTTCGGAAATCACCCTTGAGAAATACCGCGGCAAATACCTTCTTCTCAATTTCTGGGCCACCTGGTGCGGACCCTGTAAAATAGAAATGCCGTCGCTGGAAGCTCTGTACAAGAAATTCAAATCGGAAAAATTTGAAGTACTCGGTATCTCCAACGATATGTTTGGAGCCACGGTAGTTGTTCCTTTCATGGAGGCACATAAACTTTCCTTTCCTGTTGCCCTCGACCAGCGTCTAAAGGTCAGCCACGAGTATGGGGTTGTCAGCCTACCCACTTCCTTCCTCATCGACCCGGAAGGCAAAATCATCGGAGTCCTCCAGGGGGCCGAGGACTGGACCCAACCCAGCACCCTCGAATATTTCAAAGAACTCCTCAAGAGCAGTTGATCCTTCACCAGCTTTTAAGTGAATGAAAAATCTTTATCGAAACACTGGAACGTTATGATTTTTAATGTATATCTGAAATGGTTTTGCGTGTTGATTTTAATGTCCACCCTTCAGCTTGGACAAGCGCAAGCCAATGAGGCGAAAAACAACCCGCTTGAGGGGGATATGGTCCTGGTGCCGGCCGGGCACTTTAAATTCGGGACCGATAAAAAAGACGATTCCGGGGAGGCCCTTTCCCTGGGAATCCCCAAACCCTGGTACGCCGATGAAAACCCCCAACAGAAGATATTTCTGAAAATTTTTTACATCGATCGATATGAGGTGACTAACGAAAGATACAAAATCTATATCGACGATGTGAAAGCCTTCCCCCCGCCGGGTTGGATCGATAATAATTATCCCGAGGGAAGGGGGAAATTCCCCGTGGTAGAGGTCAACTGGTTCGACGCCGCCAACTTCTGCCAATGGGCCGGTAAAAAACTTCCCACCGAAAAACAATGGGAGAAAGCGGCAAGGGAAGAATCGGGGAGCAAATATCCCTGGGGGAACCAGTTTCAACCTGAGAAGGCCAATATCTCCTCAAAGGCCGGAAGCAAAAACAACATTTTGGCCGTTGGATCGTTTCCACAAGGAGCGACGCCACTCGGTGTTCACGATCTCATCGGGAACGTTTGGGAATGGGTGAACGCGGACTATGGCCCCTACAAAGGAAGTACATATAAAAGTCCCGATTACGACAGTAATTTTAAAATTCTAAGGGGGCTTTCGTCCCGGGACATAGGGCATTTTCCGGGCTTGATGTACCAGTCCGCTCTGCGACAGTTCGCCCGGAACGGGTACCGGCAGTTTGCGAACCCTGATGAGGGCGGACCGGATGTGGGGTTTCGCTGTGCCAGCGATGAAATTACCCAGGCGATGAAAGTGGCTTCGGCGGGAACCGCAATCACACCGGGAGGATCCTTACTTTCATCCGGTTCTTCCCCAGGACCCACGGTTAGCACGGCGCCGCTCCCGCCGACGAGCAATCCTTTTGAAGCCAAACCCAATCTGCCCCAATCGGGCATTTTGATTTTGATTTTTTTATCATTTGTCGCCGGGGTCTTCAGCTTTTTATCGCCCTGCACGCTGCCTATCCTTCCCGCTTATTTTGCCATCACCGCGCAATCGGAGCGGGCGCGGATCACCCTCATGTCCCTGGCTTTTTTTCTCGGCCTAGCCACCCTATTCGTCGCCATGGGAGCCTCGGCCAGTTTTTTCGGACAGTTACTCCGCGACTACCTGTTTTCCCTGACCACAGCGGGAGGCATTCTCGTATTGGTCTTCGGCGTGATGACCCTATTCGGCAAGGGATTTTCCGGAGGCAATTTTAGAAGCAAACCCGCATCTACATTTTTCGGATTCTTTCTGTTTGGGGCCGCCTTCGCGCTCGGATGGACTCCCTGCGTCGGGCCCATCCTTTCCGGAATCCTGATTTTGGCCGCCTCCGATAAAACCATCTTCCAGGGGATGAGCCTGCTCTTCTTTTACGCCGTAGGACTTGGCCTGCCGCTGATCCTGATCGCAACCTTCTGCGGCCGCCTGCCAAAAAACGGGTTATTCTGGAGAGTGTTGAGAGGAAAAGGATGGGATGTGCAGATCGCCGGGCACACCGTTCTTTTGCATTCTACCAATCTATTCAGCGGATTACTGCTGATCGGACTGGGCATAGCCCTGGCGATGGGTTACCTGACCTACATCAATAGTCTGATCCCGATAGAAGTGCAGATCTGGTTCAGCGATTTCGAGGAGGCGGTCCTCCAATGGTTCATGTAGAAAATTTCAACAATCTCCAAGCAATATCCTTAAAGCAGATAGTTGGCAATATAATAGGTTTTTGTTAGAATATACGCCGTTGAGTAACTTTCAGAAAATTCCGGTCATGAAAAAGTTTCTTTATCTGGGAATGGTAGGGTGCGTGATGCTGTCCGCCTGTTCAGGTGCCGACACGGTGATCAAGAAACGCTGGCAGAACACCGAAAACACCCTCTCCCTTCAGGACATCACCTCCAAGGATTTTACCCTGATGGATGCCGGAGCACAGCTGGAGCAGGCTCTGGAAATATCCCTAGACAACTCCAGTTTTATCGTTGCCAGGCAAAACGCTAGATATATCCTGAAATACAAGATATTGAATTTCGAAGAAGGCAGCCGTGCAATGCGAATCGCCACTTTAGGGCTTTCAGATTCCGCCAGGAGCACCTTAAAAGTGAAAGCCGCCCTGTTCAGAGAGGGAACCATGGTGGGCGGTTGG
>JAYZAN010000093.1:0-6188 GCA_036339675.1 Nitrospinota bacterium | reverse complement strand
AAGGACCGGCGAATTCGGGATCGATTTTAATTGCTTTATTGGAAAGCTCCTGGACCTCTTTGAGGCGGTCCGTCTTTGCCATGAGAAGCCCCATGCAATACATGGCCTCGATGTCATTTTCATCCCTGTTTAAAAGTCCCTGTAAATCTAACCTGACGCGATCAAAATTCTTTTCTTCCAATGTTTTGATTGAACTTTCAATCAACGGCTTTATTTTCCCTCTTCAGATTCGGTTTTCTATTCCGGTTCACCCCCGCAGGAAAAAAGAAAAAGGCAGACCATTAAAATGAAAGTAGGAAAAATTCTGTCCGGAAAAAAACGGGAAAATGGAAACGCTGAGAGTTTGTGATGCATGGGACCAGGTTAAATACAGGTAACGAAAAGACCCTGAAAGTGAAAATCAGAAAATAGCCAAAAAGATTTTCATATCATGTAAATCTATTCTAATGAAATCCTGGCGGTTCGTCAAATTTATCCACTCCTTTGTGGCGGGGGAACAACCTTCGGGGTCTGCAGATTCTAAAAGATTCCTTGCAACATTTTGCTTTAATTCTCTTTTGTAAGGGAGGAAATCGGTTTTGGCTTATTCCCCCACTAGATGTAGAATTATCTTTCGTTCATGATGCATGACCCGGTGCTCGAAAAGATAAATATCCTGCCAGGTCCCGAGAGCCAGCTGTCTGTTCATGAGAGGTATGGAAACTTGGGTCTGAGTCAAGACGGAGCGAATGTGTGCGGGCATGTCGTCGGGGCCCTCAGACCGGTGGAAAAAGTCGGGGTCTCCATCGGGAACCATGCGGCTGAAAAAATGATTCAGGTCTCGCAATACATCCGGGTCCGCGTTTTCCTGGATCACCAGGGACGCTGAGGTATGGGGCACAAACACGGTCAGGATACCTGTGCTGATCTTTTGCTTAGAGACCCAGATCTCTATCTCCCGGGTCACGTTATAGAGTCCCTTTCCCCGGGTGGAGGTGGAGAACCAGTGCGTGAACTGCTTCAATTTTTTGCCCTCCCAGACAATTTTCATGATTAGTGGGATCTATTTGCTTACGAAATAAAAGATTGTCGCATATACTATTTTACCAGGGTTCGAGGATTGTTAAAGCTTCCCTGTGGATCGGAAAGGTACATTGAATAATCGCCTGAAAATTTGGGGTTTATGAAAAGGAGAGGGGTATGACATTGCCGGTGGACAAGGAGGTGAGTTTCAAGGAGAGCGTCAATCTCAGTTTTGACATGGCAGTCAAAACCCTGGACACAGAGCCGGGGATGGCCCAGTACATCAGGAATGTGAACAACGTCTATCAGGTACGGTTTCCGGTAAAGATCAACGGCAATACAGAAACTTTCATCGGCTGGCGGGCGGTTCACAGTGACCACAAGTTGCCCGCAAAGGGCGGAATAAGATTTTCTGCCATGGTCAATCAGGACGAGGTCGAAGCTCTGGCCGCCCTGATGTCTTATAAATGCGCCCTCGTGGAAGTTCCCTTCGGCGGTTCCAAGGGCGGGTTGCTGATCGATCCGCGTAAATACGACAGGGACGCGCTGGAAAAAATCACCCGAAGGTTCGCCTACGAGCTGATCCAGAAAGATTATATCGGTTCCGCCATCAACGTTCCCGCCCCCGATATGGGGACCGGGCAGCGGGAGATGTCCTGGATCGTGAGCACCTATATGGCACATGGACCTAAGGATATCGATCACCTGGGTTGTGTCACCGGCAAACCCATCTCGATGGGCGGCATTCAGGGGCGCATTGAAGCTACAGGGAGGGGAGTGGTGTTCGGCCTGAGGGAATTCTTCCGGCACCCGAAGGATGTCAAGATGGCCGGGCTGACGGGAGACCTGGCAGGAAAGAAAGTCATCATTCAGGGCTTGGGAAACGTTGGCTACCACACCGCGAAAATTCTGGAAGAGGAAGACGGGGCAAAGATCGTTGCCATTCTTGAATTTGACGGAGCGATTCACGACCCCAAGGGCCTCAATGTCGAAGATGTCTTTCAATACAGAATCGGTAATAAGGGCAGCATCAAGGGTTATCCGAAGGGGAAATACATCGAAGACAGCAAATCCGTCCTCGAGCACGATTGCGAGGTTTTGATCCCCGCGGCCATGGAAGGGGTCATCAACCAGAGCAACGCGGGAAAAATTGAAGCCAAACTGATCGCCGAAGCGGCGAATGGCCCCGTTACTTTTGCGGCGGAAGCCATCCTCAGGGAAAAGGGAGTCGTCATCCTTCCCGATATTTACCTGAACGCGGGAGGGGTCACGGTTTCCTATTTCGAATGGATCAAGAACCTGTCCCACATTCGCTTCGGCCGCCTACAGCGGCGCCACCAAGAAAAGCAGGGCTCCCTGCTCCTACAGGCCATAGAACATTCCGGTACCACCATCCCCAAACATCTGGCAGAAAACATCACCCAGGGGGCCAGCGAAATCGACCTGGTCCGTTCCGGTCTCGACGATACCATGCGCCTCGCTTTTCAACAGATTCGCGACCGGTATTGGGAAAATAAAAATATTGAAAATTACCGGATCGCCGCAATGTCCATCGCCATCGAGAAGATTCACCACAGCTACAAGATCATGGGTATTTATCCCTGATCGTTCCAGTTAATGAATCAACTTTCCGGATCAGACGCAAGGAACAAAAACGATGGGGCCGATCCCATCCGGAACCGGAAGGTCTGGATGGTGTTCGGCCTGCTTTTTTTTGCTCTCCTTCCATTGTGGCCGCTTGAAGGAGTCTGGTGGTGGGGGATACCCGCCTGGGCTGCTTTCGTGGTTATCGTAAGCGCTTTCGTCAGCGCATTCACCGTTTATGTGATCCTATGTGTCTGGAAAGATCCTGAAGAAACGGAATCGGGGGGAAGGGATGACACAAACTGAATCCCTGCCCTTTGGACCCGGTGCCTTGGTGGTGGTCGGCGTTTATGTTGCCGGTCTTTTGGTCATAGGAGCTATCGCCTACCTGAAACGGAAGGAGGACAGCCTGGGAGATTTTTATCTTGCGGGCCGGTCCATGGGCTTCACGGTGCTTCTGTTCACCCTGTATGCCACCCAGTACAGCGGCAATACCCTGCTCGGTTTCAGCGGGGCGGCTTACCGAGAGGGGCTGGGGTTTCTGGTCTGTCTTCATTTCATGACCGCCATCGTTGTCGCATACCTTTTCTTTGCTCCCGGGCTTTACCGGTTGAGCCGCGACCATCAATTCATTACCCCGGGCGATTTTATCTACCAACGGTACGGCAGTCATTTTCTCCGTATACTAATCACGATCCTTATGGTGTATGCCGTGTGTAATTTTACCCTGGCGCAGATGAAAACCCTGGGAACGGCTTTCGAAGGAATTTCACAGGGCCGCATTCCTCTCTGGGCGGGGGTCCTCGGGCTTGCCGTCGTCATGCTCGTTTATGAATCCCTCGGCGGCATGCGCAGCGTGGCCTGGACCGATGCCGTCCAGGGAGGCATCCTGTTCATCGGGTTCATTTTGCTTCTCTACATGGTGTTGACCGAAGTGGGAACTGTTCCCTCGGCCATCGGGAAACTTGCCTCCAATCCCGCCACCGTGCACAAGGTGCAGGCCCCGGACGCCGAAGGGGTACGAAGATGGCTCAGCTTCATCCTGATGGTGGGACTGGGAGCGGCCATTTATCCGCAGGCCATACAGCGGATTTATTCAGCCGGGAGCGTCCGCATCCTCAAACGGTCTCTGACCGTCATGGCAGTTCTCCCCCTAGCGACAACCCTTATCGCGGTGGTTGTGGGAGTGATCATGGCGGCCCATGTTCCCGGATTGGACGATCCCTCTGCCCGGCAGGCAGGAAGCACCATTGTCCTGTCGGAAACGGTTCTGCCCCTGTTGTGCCTGGAGGTGATGCAGTCGTCGGAATTCGGCTACTGGCTGGTGGTGATCATTTTCGCGGCGCTTCTGGCAGCGGTGATGTCCACGGCCGACTCCGCTCTTCTGAGCATCAGCTCGATGGTGACCAAGGATATCTATGCCCAGTACATTCGCCCCGAAGCTGATCAGCGCCATCTGGCCCGGGTGGGGAAATGGGTCACCTGGATCGTCATGGCTCCCATCGTCTGGCTCGCGCTGGTTTATGAAGGAACATTGATCCAGTTATTAAAAATTAAATTTGAACTGCTGATCCAGTGCGTCCCGGCGTTTTACCTCGGTGTGCATTGCCGGTGGCTCACGGCGCGGACCGTTACCCTTGGAGTTCTTGCCGGTCTTGCTGTAACCCTGGTTTTGGTCGGGACCCAGCATCCCTCGGTATGGGGATTTCATTCCGGGGTTCTGGGTCTGGCGGTTAATTTTTTCGTGTGTTTCTCAGATTATTTTTGCCATCGCCGACCATTCGCTGACGAAAAGCGAGTTTGATGGTATGATGCCTCGCAATACCAAAACCTGTTGATGGTTCCGGCCTTTTTTCATGACAGACCCACATCCATTGGAATCCTCCAAGTACGCCGAAAGCGGCGTCAGCAGCCAGAGCGCCGAAAACTCCCTAGACGCTTTGCTCAAACACGTTCTTCCTACCCTTGAATTCAGTGAGCATTATCCGGTGAAAGCGGATATCGGTTACTTCGCCAATGTCATCGACCTGGGTAATGGGGAGGGCATCGCTCTCGGGACGGACGGGGTCGGATCAAAAATTCTGGTCGCCGAGATGATGGGAAAGTATGACACCATCGGCATCGACTGCGTGGCGATGAACGTGAACGACGTCATCTGTGTAGGAGCCCGTCCAGTCACCATGGTCGATTACATCGCCTATTCGTTCACCGATGCGGCTATTTTTGAAGGCCTCGGTAAAGGTCTGGCCAAGGGAGCCCGGCAGGCGAGTATCAGCATCTCCGGCGGAGAAATTTCACAGATCAGGGAGATCATCAACGGTGTGGACCTCATCGGTGCCTGCGTCGGGCATGTCAAGCTGGATCGGGTCAACCTCGGACGCAACATACAGCCAGGAGACCTAATCATAGGGCTCGCCTCAACCGGCGTCCATTCCAACGGACTCACCTTGGCGCGCAAAACGCTCCTGGGGGTTTCGCCGGAAGAACAGAAAAGCAATGTGAACAAGTTCGAGAAAAAACTCGGCCGCACCCTTGGTGAAGAACTGCTGGAACCCACACGCATCTACGTTCAACCCGTTCTAGAAATGCTCGATACCGGCATCGACCTCAAGGCCATGGTGCACATCACCAGCGGCGGATTCTGCAACCTGAACCGGGTGGATAACGACAACATCCGCTTCGTGATCGATCCTCTGCCGAACATTCCCCCAGTCTTCAACCTAATTCAGGATATGGGAGAGATCAGCAATGCGGAGATGTTCGAAGTGTTCAACATGGGAATCGGGTTCTGCGTGGTCGTCGAAGGCACGAAAGAAGTGAAAGCTGTCACCGATATCTGCAAGAAACATGAAATCCCCAGCCAGGTGATAGGCTGTGTCGAACCCGCGCACGGCAAGGAAGTCACCATCCCCTCAAGAAACCTCATAGGAAAAAAACAATCCTTTCAGCCTGCCGCCTTCTGACCGGGCCACGCCCGTAGGGAATGGGAAAACCGAGATTCTTCACTGTGTTTAAATTAATAGCGGGCTGTAGTTTTCCCGTCATTGCGACCGCGAGATTGCGAAGTGGGGAGCAATCCAGAAAACCTGGATCGCCGCGCCGCTGAGGGCGTCGGAGAGTCATGGGTTATGCAAAGGTCTCTTGACAGGAGAGGTTAGGTGAGGGTAATTCCTTTAAATCTTTATGAAAAATCAGACCCGCAACCCCTGCGTCGCGGGCGCCGAGCCCATTACGTGGGTGGGAAAATGAACTATATTTTAAATCGTGCTCAGAAACTCATCGCCCACACGTTAATTGATTAACCAATTAACCGCGGAGGTTCTCCGCTTCATGGTCCATAATAAGGGAAAAATTAAAATCGGTTTCAGCAGTTGTCTGATTGGCGAAAAAGTCCGTTACAACGGCAAACATAAACAGGACCGGTATGTTCTGGAAGTCCTAGGACCTTCAGGTTATCCTCTATTAATAACCTGAGTTTTCTTCTCTCCAAGGCATATATAAATTTTTATGTTCATATGGGAAATCGCGATTAAAAAAACGAACAGATCATTTATTATAATTTACATCTGTTATAATTTTCATCGTGAACCGGAAATAATTTT
>JAYZAN010000092.1:0-5438 GCA_036339675.1 Nitrospinota bacterium | reverse complement strand
AGAATATTCAAGCGTAACGGAATTGATTCAGGGATTGAAAGAGTATTTTTATAACAACGAACGCCCTCATCAAAGTCTTGGCGAGAAAACGCCGTTCGAGGTGTATTCGGGAGTGTTAGGCGTTTCTCTAGTGGTTTGATGTAAGGTCGCAGCCTATTGGCTTGTGGAAAACCAAAAACACGGTTTCCCACAGGGCCAACAGGTTAAGCTACAACGGCCTTTTTATATCTTATTTTTCTAAAAAACTGTCTAGACAATGGGGTCCACCAATATGAAGAGAAAATGACCCCCGCTCAAATCGCCGAAGCTCAGAGACTGGCGAGAGAGTGGATAGAGAAACATGGAAGGAAATGAGAATGAGATATATCGTAAAAACTTCCCAACAACTTTACATTTTTTGAGGAGGAAATGATAAAATACATCCCTCCGAAAGATGATCATGGGCAATCCTTGTGTTGATAAGGGGTCGTGATTCGTAGGAGGAATTATTTTTTTAATCCATTAAGGAAATATCATGGCAAAAAATCCGGCGACGGTGGAGGAGTTTCGCGAAGCGCAGGAAAAATTTAAAAACGGCTTCCAGTTTCACGAGGAGAAAAAATACCAGGAAGCCATCGAGATTTTCAAGCAGACCGCATCGATCTGCCCTTTTGATACCGGTCAACTGGATAAACTGAAACAGAGGGTGGCCAAGGAAGGGTTCAAACTCGTTCAGGAGAGCATCCTTTATATGGGGTGCGCCGCGACGCATCTGAGTAAACTGGTTGAGGAACTGGACGAAGGACAGAAAAACCAGGTCCCTGTGGACCATGAATTGCTCAAGGTTTTTAAGGAATGGAATAATGCCTCTTGATAGAGGCCTGATAAGGCCCGGGAGAAAATAGTTTGGATCAGGAAACACTTCATGAAGTTTTTCGCAGGGAGATCAAGGATCGCAAGATTCCGTGGAGTCTTGGAAAAACCTGCCCGGTGAAGTGTACCTTTTGCTATGAAAAAGATCACAGTTACCGGACCACCTTCCCCACCCCTTTGACCACCCAGGAGCATTGGAAATTCATAAAAAGTGAGATCGATAAATATCCCACCCGGACGGACGAGTCATGGGTCATCGGGGGAAACGAGTACATGGAATGGACGGATCTGTTTCTTCATCCCCGGGCGATGGACTGGCTGGAAGAGTTTCTGGAAACCACCGATAAAAAAGTGACTCTTTTTACCGTGGGCTATACCCCTCCTGAAAGGATCAACCGGCTGGCGGAGAGATTTCCGGGAAGGGTCAACTACGAGTTATCCGTCATCACGCTAGGGCAATACCGGAAACGGCTCATGCCCCATGGGCCGACGACGGAACAGGTGCTCGAGATCCTCGACGGACCGTCTGTCACATCGGCGAACTTCTATTCCCTGGGTCCCGCCACCATGTCGGAGGATGCGAAAACCATTTCCACGATCAACCAAAAGGTCCTATTGTGGGTAGGTTGTCTCACCCCGTTGAAATATATTGATCCGGAGACCACGGCCCTCATGCGCCAGGGGAAAAAGTTTCTGCCCGACGAGGCGCGCAAGATTTACGACAGCCATCTGCCCAACAAAACCATGATCCATACAGAATCCGATATCACTTCCTTTTTGAACCGGAACAAAATATTGAAGGTTTTCGATTCCTGTGAACTGGAGAAAAAGGACACCGTGGTCATGGCGGGAAATGTCTGGAAGATACTCAGCCTTTTCCGCAGGAACCGGGCCCGTTTTCTTTATGTACCCAATGCCACGCTAGGCGGGGATTCAAATTGTACGACCCTGCTGACCTTTGATGATGTGGCCGCACGGTTGAGCCATGAAAAAGTGGTGTGTCTCCCAAAGGTAATATTGGAACGAGCCGGGGACGACCATAGGGATATATCGGGAGTAAGTTTTGATGAGTTTCAGATGAGGTTTCCAAGGATACGATTCAGGGTTCTCAATAAAATCAACTCTACGCTGTCCAATAAAAAACTGTACGAAAAGGGTTACTTGAAAAACTACGTCGAAGGTTATTTAAGCCATTCTCTTTCCAAAAAGTTCGAAGCCTTAGCTCTGCCTAATTGAGCCAATCATTTTCCCAATATCGCCCTAAAAGGAGTGTGCATGCAGTATCGGCTAAAAGTGGTTTTTACGGACAATGAAGAATTGGTGCTTGAAAATACCGAAAAGCACGGATTCAGCGATGATCTGGAGTTGTTTGAAATTACAACCGTGGAGGATATTCTGGTAATACCCTTAAAGCAGATCAAATACATTTCCTGCGACGCTAAGATTTTTAAAAAGTGAACAGTTGCCGGGGGGCATCGGGGAGAAAAATTCCTGATGCCCGGGGGAATCTTTAATGGGATCGAACTTCCTGGCCGGTTAGAATTTGATCTTGGTTTTTTTTAACCATTCCCGCTCATCGAACTGTCGCTGGCAGAATTCTTCAAACAGTATTTCGTTATCCGAAAGACCTTTCCCATCGATCACGAATTTTTCCTCAATGTGCGGCGCGTCCATCTCGCACTGGTTCATCGTCTTAGAATTGTTTTCAAGGGGTTCCATTTTATAAATCGAACCGGCTGGAGATTTGGAAAAAATGAGTTCGGACAACTCTTCCAGGCTCAAGATCAGGTTGAGGACGGCCATATTGTTGATTAAGTCCTTTTTCTTGAAATCGACCAGTATATTTTTTACTTCTCCGGAGGACAGGATGGCCTTCAAAATGGCGTCATTGAGTTGTTCATAATCTTTGTCATTGGGCGTATCCATTTTTTTCCCTTCAACAAAAAGGTAATGAAAGTGTCATTTTTCTATCGGTGGTTTGTATAGCTTTCTTTAACACCAGCAAAACCTGTGCCGAAAAATCAGGTGTTTTGAGGACCATACATAAAACCTTATAATATAATGTTTTGAGTATAATCATCGCTTCTTGAAATAGGCATTTTGTGGTTTCTGTGTCAAATTACCGACGGAATGAAACCCGGATCGAACGGCTCCTCTCTCCGTTGCAAATCGGTGGACAGGGGTAGCTATGGGTACAATGATTGGGTCTTCTCTCCAGCCGTCATTGACTATTTCCATGGAACCCCTTAATATTCATAGTGTTTTATTGATCCACCATTCTGGGAACAGTTCCGCTTGGCCTTTCCGATACATAGATCCAGACGACTACGGCAGAACCCGGCTATTTTAAGAATGGTTCGGGAGACCACCTTATCGGTGGATGATTTGATCGAACCCCTATTCGTGTGTGAAGGCAAGGGGGTGCGCCAGGAAATCTCCGCCATGCCGGGGATATGCCGGCTATCCATAGATAATCTGGTGAAAGAGGTGCAGGAAAGCCGTTCCCTGGGTATTCCAGCGGTCATTTTATTTGGCATTCCAGATAAAAAGGACGCGGCAGGCACCGAAGCTTATAATCCGGACGGAATTGTCCAGCGAGCGATTCGGGAGATCAAATCAGCAGTGCCGGAAATCCTGGTCATTACCGATGTTTGTATCGATGAATATACCGATCATGGTCACTGCGGCGTGGTGAAGGGGGATAAAATATTAAACGACCCGACCCTGGAACTGCTGTCAAAAATGGCGAAGACCCATGCGGACGCCGGGGCGGATATCGTCGCTCCCTCGGATATGATGGACGGCCGCGTCCAGGCCATCCGAAAAATGCTTGATGATTCGAACCATCCTGATATCGTCATCCTGTCCTATGCAGCAAAATACGCTTCCGCGTTTTATGGGCCGTTCAGGGAAGCGGCCGACTCCTCTCCAAAATTCGGCGACCGGTGTTCTTACCAGATGGATCCGGGAAACAGCGACGAGGCGATCCGCGAGGTTTTGCAGGATATTGACGAAGGTGCCGATATCATCATGGTTAAACCAGCCCTGCCTTATCTGGATATCATTTACCGAGTCCGGCAGGAAACCCGAGCGCCCGTTGCCGCCTACAATGTTAGCGGGGAATATTCCATGATCCATGCCGCGTCGAGAAACGGTTGGATTGATGGCGAACGGGCCTCCCTAGAGGCCCTGCTGAGCATTAAAAGAGCTGGGGCCCAAATGATTCTCACTTATTTTGCCAAAGGTGTTGCGAAAACGCTCAATTCCTGATTCTGAACTCATAAATACAGTTCCAAATCCCGTTCTATCCCCGATAATAAATTTTCAAAATTTCAGGAATAACCGTTTGCGGTGGAAAGCCCTGTGTGTTTATAATGAATTTAGGGATAGCCCAATGTTTACTTTTAAAAGGAAGTGTTAATGTCTGTTTTGGCTAAAAATATAAAAACAATTAGGAAAGAGCTGTGGTGCACCCAATCCGTTTTGGCGGATATATTAAAAGTGGGTTTCCGGACATATGTGAGGTATGAAGCCGGGGAAAGGGATGCACCCGTCAATGTCCTGGTGAAAATGGCGAAACTGGGAAATATCTCTTTGGAGCAATTGTTGACCTCGGAAATAAATAAGAACAATTTTTCGCCAATCCAGGCTCTCCCTAAGGTGGGTCGGGTTCCCCAGGTGCGGCAGGCCAACTTCCGCAAGGGGCAGATCAGTTTTAAAAATCCCCCGAAACAGGAATTGCTGTCATTGGATGCATCTGAAAAAAAACTGCTGTCTCTTTTCAGGAAAATGGATCCCTCACTGCAGACCATCTGCGTGAAAGATCTTGTAGAGACCCTCAAGGGCCATCCTGGGGCCGCTCGGGCCATTTTGAGGAGTCGAAGAGGCCGCAGAAAAAATCCTGCGAACCTTAAGAGTTCCCCAGCTTCCAGAAAATCCACGCGGAAGAAAGGGCGTCCGGGGCGGAAGAAGGTCGATAAAAAACTTCTTAAGGAAAAAATCGACAAGCTTAAAATGATCACCGGATCGATTAATAAAATCACTGTGAGATAGCCTTTGTGAAACCAGTTGGGATAGGGCGATGGAGCAACGGGGTTTTCCTGCTTGTTCTGGTCGGATTGATTCCTCTTGAATTTTATGGAAAAGTTTTTGAGCGAGGGGTGGGCCATTACCTGAAATGGCAGAATTCTCAGCGTTCCCAACTTGGCCGGATGTGGGACCGGGACCGGCAGGCTGTCCTCGCGCAAAATAAAATTCAATCCATCCGGTCCTCCCTGGAAGAATCGACACGGGCCATAGGATCTTTTAAACAACTTTTCGAACGGGTCGACCATTCTTTTCCGCTGGCGGTATCCCGAGGTAAATTTTTGCAGTTGTATTACGATTTTCCTGGGAAATGGTCAGAACAGATCGTTTCACCATATGAACTGGTTCGGATTGATTCCGAAACCGACTGGGATAGGGTCCTTTTAACCCGGTTCAGTTCCTGGATCACCGTGGGTTTCATCGACCGGGAAAATATGCCCGTCCATGAAATTTTTATTTCCCTAGATATTCTGGACGAAGTTCAGTCCACCCGAACTGTC
>JAYZAN010000091.1:0-18485 GCA_036339675.1 Nitrospinota bacterium | reverse complement strand
CGCTAGGCTATTTGACCTTCAACCATAATCCGATCAACGACCTGCATCGGCACTGTCCTGCTCTTCGTTAATTTCAGCAGAATCTCCCCGTCTGAAATGCAGGCCCTCGCGAATGATTCTATCCTGAATTTCCAAAGCTCTCCCATTACGGCATTTCAGATCATTCATCAAAATTGAAAAAGCGAACAGCTCGCCATCCATGGACTGGAAGTAACCGGAAAGAGAGCTGACAAAGTTCAGAGTTCCTGTTTTTACCCGAACTTTCTGTGCCTCGTCGACTCCATTGAGTCTGCCTTTCACATTTCCGTCCAACCCCATCACCCCCAGGGCGGTGATGAACTCCGGATACACTCCCAAGTCGCTTCGCATTTTGCCAAGGACCTTGACGATCTGATCGGGTGAGAGCCTGTTTTTCCGGGAGAGGCCTGAACCGTCCACAATCTGGTATTGGCCGGGTTCAATGCCCAGTGACGCCATGTATTCTTCAACGATTTTCAATCCGTCCTCTGTAGTGCCGGGAGGGCCGAACCGTTCCGCCGCCAGCGTCTTCAGGATCTGTTCGGCGACAAAATTATTGCTGTATTTGTTCAATCCCCGAAGGATCAATGAAAGGGGTTCGGACTCATGGCTGACCAGTAACTCTGCTTCCGGCGAAACCTCCCCTTTTTTTATGGTTCCAGTCACTTCCATCCCATTCTGCTTGAGGTACAGCTTGAACACACTCGCCGCGTATCGGGTGGGGTCAGTGATGTTCAGATAATATCTGGACCGGGCCTGATTTTTGGCGATGACCCCGGATACCGTTATCTCATTGTACGTGTCCCGTTCCACCCGGTTGACGATCAATCGTCCCCTTCCGCGTTTGGTGACGGTCCGGGCCCGGTTATCGACCCGGATATAATCCACATCGGGGTCCACCACAACGATGGGTTTGTCCCCGGTTTTTTTTCCGGGCATGACATGCACGGTGACCGTGTTGAAATTGAAAGAGAGTGCACCAAAAGGAGCCTTGTATGCCTCGGCGCCTTCACTCTTCCAAGACTTGATGTGTTGGTTGGAATCGAAGTAATGCGAGTCGGCGATGATATCCCCCTCCACTTTTCTCAATGGAAGATTCCAGAGTTCTTTTGAAAGGAGCCACATCTGCTCGGAAACAAGTTTAGGATCTCCAAATCCTTTTATATATAAATCTCCGTGTAAAATGTTATCTTCAATATGGCCCGTTGAATACAACCGGGTGTAAAACCGGTAATCCGGTCCCAGATATTTAACGGCCACTGCCGTGGTGATTAACTTGATATTAGACGCAGGGGTGAACAAACCATCGCTCCTGACAGAATAGAGAGCTTCCTGACGGTCCAGCGAGTATATCTTGATACCGAAATTGTCTTTCCTCAAACACGAATGCACCAGTATCCCATCCACCACATTGCGGAATTGGATTTCAGGGTCCGTCAACTCTCCCGGGAAAACCGGGGAGGCATCGGCTAGCGCCAGAAGGATGAGAAGGGAGGGAATCCATTTTTTCAATTTGCCGCTTCTTCCAAACATAAAAAAAATTTTACAATGTAAATGGAAAGAATACAAATCCCAATTATAATTATAAACCTGTCCGGGATCGGCCTACCCAAGGGTGGAAGACGCATTCCGCCAATGGGCTCCCATTAAATTCTGGAGGAAAGTATGATTGATTTTACACATATCAAATACGGGATTGTCCTGGCTCTGATCGCCATATTATTTGGAGGATCGCTGGGCCTCTCCTTTGGCTGTTGCGAGGAAAGTATTAAAAGAACCCTGAACCAGGACGCTCAGGCGGTGTTTAAGGAAAAGTACGAGGGCGAACAGAAACTTGTCGACAAAGTGGTCAATCAATCCTGGGTCTACCTGAAACGCGCCCATTTCCATTCGCAAACCATGGGAGTCATCAGTATTGCGTTTTCCATCCTGGTGTCCTGGTTGGGCCTGCCCGGCATGCTACAGTTTACCGTATCCACTTTGAGCGGTTTCGGAAGTCTAGGATACGGGTTTTTCTGGCTGCTGTCCGGCTTTATGGCCCCCGGCCTGGGTTCCACCGGAGCGGCAAAACATTCCGTTGAACTCGTGGCCCAAGTATCCGCAGTTTCCTTTTTCGTCGCTGTTGTTGTTACTTTCGTATTGGTGATCCACAAGATGTTCATTCAAAGGGGTTCGAGGAAAGAAACCGCTTGAAGTGAAATTTCCCTTAATGGCTGGATAATCTCTTTTTTCAGGAAAACCACAATCAATGAATTACGATCTAATAGGAATCGGGAACGCGCTAGTCGATATTGAAGTGAAGGTGGAAGACCATTTTATCGAGCGGCACGCACTCACCAAAGGTGGGATGACCCTATCCACCGAGGAAGACCAGAAAAAAATTCTCAGCGCCTTATCGGACCAGGCGACCAAAATAGTATCGGGGGGTTCCGCCGCCAATACGGTGCATGGACTCAGCGTTCTGGGAGGCAGCGCCTTTTATCTGGGGCGCGTAGCCAACGACCTGTACGGACGCCATTATACGGAGGACATGAACCGTTGCGGGGTCGGGTTTTTCGGCCCGGGCGTCGAATCTTCCGGGACCGGTACCTGTGTGATTCTGGTAACCCCGGATACCGAACGCACCATGCTTACCCATCTCGGAGTTTCCTCGGCCCTGCATCCTGACAATGTGGACCCCACCATCGTTAAAAATTCCAGGATGGTCTATATCGAGGGTTATTTATGGACCGGGGACGAAACCCGCACCGCAGCGAAACGGTTGGCGGACATTGCCAAAAACGAACGGATCCCGGTTTCATTCACCCTCAGCGATGCTTTCGTGGTCAACACGTTCAAGGAAAGTCTGGTGGATTTCATCCGCTGGAACGTCGATATTCTTTTCTGCAACGAGGTGGAAGCAAAAGCCATGG
The DNA here is from genome assembly GCA_036339675.1 of Nitrospinota bacterium. Classification (GTDB taxonomy): domain Bacteria; phylum Nitrospinota; class Nitrospinia; order Nitrospinales; family VA-1; genus JAYZAN01. The sequence goes on along the minus strand of JAYZAN010000091.1, from coordinate 15,555 downwards.
CCGGCACCGAGGATCCCGAAGCCGCCTTCGATCAACTCAAAAACATGGCAGATACGGTTTTCATGACCCTGGGGAAAAACGGTTCCTGGGCCGTCAACAGCAGTCAACCCCGAACACATGTGCATGCCTTCCCGGTGCAAGCGGTCGACACAACGGGAGCCGGGGACCTGTATGCGGCGGGAGCGTTGTACGGCGTCGTAAAAAATCACAGCCTGGAAGAATCGGCGGTCATCGGTTCCTACTGCGCGTCACAGGTGGTCACCCAAATGGGCGGGCGCATGCCGGTCCATTCCCATGCCGAAGTTGAAAAAATCCTCCGGCAATATGAAGTAATCCGAAGCGATCAGAGATAAATCTACTTCCTGCCGGGTTCCGGTTTAGGGGGCCTTGTGGGTGCGGTGGAAGCTCGTCCAGGTATCGCAATGGCCGCGGGTGAAGGCCTCGAATCCCATCAAACGCGGTTTCCATTCATCTTTCAGAATCCGGTAACACTTTTCCGCCACCGCTTCATAATATTCCCCGAACAGCCTTTCAACATCCCGGGTCCTGGAACGGTCACGAACATCCATGAACGATACGTTCTTCAAAACCCGCCCGTTGGCTTTTTTTGAAGCGTAATAATATTCCAGAACCTCTTTCATTTCCTCCCGTGTTCCTGGACGGTGGAGGTGCCCGGCAACATAAACGTCGAAATCCAGTTTCAGGGCCCTTTCTATCCCCCGTACCTGGCTGTAAATATCCATGGTGGAAAAATTCTTGAAGGGCACCGATTTTGGGGTGGCCACATCGACGTACATGAGTATTTTCCGTTGCGGAATATAGATTATGGTGTTCCCCTCCCCATGCCCCGCCCCCGGATAGATCAACTCGATCCTGATATCCCCGAGTTTTAAAATATAGTTTCTCCCGAAAGTAACCTCGGGCACCGGCCGGTTGGGATCCTTATAGCGGCGGAGGAATTTACCCGTTTCCACCTGCGCTATGATCTGCACGCCTTCGGCAAACAGATGCGCGTCCCCGATATGATCGAGATGGGGATGGGAATAAATCATGTAACGGATCGGCTGGGAGGTGACCTCTTCAACGGCCTTCTTTAAAAACTTTCCCTTTCCGCGAATGGGATCGGTGATGACAACCCCTTCTGAAGTCACCACGAATAAATTATTGTAGGGTCCGGTGGAAAAAAAATAGACGTCCTTTGCCAGCGGTTTGACAAAATATCCCTTGTCGCCGACCGGGATCATCTTCTCGATATATCCGTCCGGAATGAAGGCTTCCCCAGTTCCCGCGGTTTCCGATGCGGATTCGCTTATCCCGGAACCGCTTTTCTCCATGCCGCCGTAGACACAACCCATTCCTGATACCGCCAGAAACATCAAAACCCAGATGGCCGAAAAACCCCGTCCTGAAACCGTTACAGGAAAATGAATCCCTAACCGGAAACGAACCGCGGTGCAAAGTGATTTTGATAATCCAGAACCTGAAATCTTCATAATCGTCTCCAGGACACGTTTTTAATACGGGCCAGTACCGCTTCGGCCGCGGCCATGACCCTAATTATACTTTTTCTCCTGATTTTGGTAGACTAAATTCATCAACCCTCCGGAATTCTTTTATTTTCGAACCGTTCAGCACGGAACGCAAACCACTTGTCCAAGGAGAGAATTATGAATCACGTCCTAAGGCGCCTGTTCACCATCGCCGCCCTCACCGCCCTGCTGGCCAGCTGTGGTACCTTTGGAAAAAACTTCGATCATACCGGGGTGAGCCAAATCAAAAATAACGTCACCACCCAGACGGATATCCTCGACCTGTTCGGCATCGCTTTCAAAGAAGGAATGGAAAACGGCCACCCCATGTGGACCTATCAGTTCGACAAGTACAGCGCGTTTGGGGAAACACAGTCCAAGGATTTGGTCATATTGTTCGACGACAGGCACATCGTCAAAGCTCACCGTTACACCAGCAATATGAATGAATAACCTCGTTACGGACCCGGTCATATTGTCCGACGACAAGAACATCGTCAAAGCGCACCGCTATACCAGCCGTATGTTATGGATAACCTCAATTCCGTTTCTCCCAGAAAAATTTCCCTGTTCGTGTTCGATTTCGACGGAACCCTCGTCGACACCCTCGCGGACATCTCCAACTCCGTAAATTTGACTTTGCGCGAACTCGGGCTTAGCACCCTGGAGGTAGACGCGATCAAAGACTGCGTGGGAAGGGGGGTGGTCCGGTTAATGACGGGCGCCCTGAAAGGAACGGGATACACCGCCCTGGATCATGCGGTCGAGCTCTTTCGCAAGCATTATTCCGAACATCTAGTCGAGCAAACCGATTTTTATCCCAACTGCAGGGAAACCCTCGAATATTTTTCGGATAAGACACATGCCATTTTTTCGAACAAACCCGAAGATTTTATCAAACGAATTCTTGATGAGCTGGATTTTAAGCAGCCGTTCAAATCGATCCTCGGCGGGGACAGCCTCGAAAACAAAAAGCCCCATCCCCAGGGGTTGACGGAGTTGATGAAACGATTCAACCTGTCGCCGGAGGAAGTGCTCATGGTGGGAGATACCGCCATCGATATCGAAGCGGGAAAACGTGCCGGAGTCCATACCTGCGGGGTCGCTTACGGGCTCGGAGACCCCGCCGCACTGAAAAACTCGGGCCCCGATTACATGATCCACGATTTTTCGGAATTGAAAAAATTATTCTGTTAACTCAATGCCCTTGAAAAAGTGATCACCGCGGCTTCCCGGGACCAGAACAACCATAAGCGATGGTTTTCCATCAGCATGAATTCCACATCCCAGCCCTTGGCGCCGTATTCATTCATCACCTCCTCCATCTTTTCGATGGGAAGCCGGCTGGCCCCCAGAAACAATGTCCCAAGAGCCCCCTCTTTGATCACCTCGACCTTATATTGTTTTCTTACCATTGCCCTCTCCACGAAAATATTTAAAGACAAGTCCTAACGACAGGGTTATTGTAGCACTTGAGGAATGGAACCTTACGGAGAGAGGGAATCATAGCTTAAAAATTCAATACCTTAACAGCTTGACAACGGTTCAGTCAGTTTCTACAATGCCCGCTCGAATGCATCCAGAAAAAGTAAAATCAATTTACCTCATCGCCATCTGCGGAACCGGTATGGCTTCGCTTGCGGGACTCCTTAAAGAGTCTGGGCACCGGGTGACCGGATCGGACAACAATATCTATCCTCCCATGAGCACTCTCCTGACCCAAGCGGGGATAGAGATCAAGCCCGGGTACAGGAAGGAAAACATTTCAAAGGATATCGATCTGGTCATCATCGGAAATGCCGTATCGAGGACAAACGAAGAAGTGAAAGCGGTCCTGGAAGCCAACCTCCCTTACACTTCCTTTCCCGAAGCCCTGTCCAGGTTTTTTCTGGAAGGCAGAAAATCCCTGGTTGTCGCGGGCACCCACGGTAAAACCACGACCACAGCTCTGTTGAGCTGGGTTCTCAACTCGGCCGGGAAAAAGCCGGGATTTATGGTCGGTGGGTGGATGAAGAATTTCGACAACAACCATCAGGTTCCCGGGGGAGATTTTTTCGTCACCGAAGGGGATGAGTATGACACCGCATTTTTCGACAAGGAACCCAAGTTTCTGCACTACCGACCTTATGCCTCGATCCTGACCGGGATCGAGTTCGATCATGCGGATATATACCGCGACCTGGGCCATTTCAAGTCTTCGTTCAAAAAATATGTCGAAATCATCGAACCGGGGGGATTTTTGCTGGTAGAATTTTCTGACCGGAACATTCCAGATATTCTGACTCATGTTTCCTGCCTGGTGGAAACCTACGGAGAGGACGACCGGGCCGACTGGCAGTGGACTGCCTACCGCCGGGAGGACCATGGCGGACGTTTTGCGCTTCGACATAAAGGAGAAAATATTGGCGAGTATTTTATTCCCATGATCGGATCGCACAACGCCGAGAACGCAGCCGCGGCGGCCGCACTCACACTCAAACTCGGCCTAACCCGTGAAGAAATCGCCGAAGGATTCAGGACGTTTAAGGGGATCAAAAGGCGGCAGGAGGTCGTGGGAGAAAAGAACGGTATCGAAATCATAGACGACTTTGCGCATCATCCGACCGCTATCGAGCGAACCGTGCATGCCGTTAAGGAAGCATATCCCGGAAGACGGGTCTGGGCGATTTTTGAACCCCGGTCGGCCACATCCAGGCGTAATATATTTCAGGATTTGCTCCCGCAAAGTTTCAAAGATGCCGACCTGGTGGTGATCGCCGGGTTATTCTCTCCGGATAAAATTAAACCGGAAGAAAGGCTCGACCCCGAAAGCGTTGTGGAATCCATCCGCAAGGAAGGACGCATGGCCGATTTCATTCCAGAAGCGAGATCGATCATCGATTTGGTCACGCGGAAATCCAGGCCCGGTGACGTGATCCTGATCATGTCTTCAGGGGGCTTCGACGGGATTCATCAAAAACTGCTGGATCGTTTATAAAAAAATTATCAACAGGAACAAGGGCAATCCGACAGATGAAAAGTTTCGGTCAATTAAAACTGTCGCTTATTCAGAAAGGAGTGTTTATTCCTCCTGACTTGATCAAAGCCCCTGAAATTGCCTGCGGAGTCTGCTCCGAACAGGAGGGAGAAGAAATCTCCCTCGCCCTAGCAGAAAATTTTATCGTTAAAGTCCTCCTCCAACCCGTGGGAAAGGGCTGCGGAAAATTGAGTCTACAGGACGGGACCACGAGCCTCGTGTCCGGAACGGAACGCATCGACGTGGATATTATCCCGATGCCCAACTTCCTTAAAGACCATCAAAAAAAAAGGACTCCCCTTTCGGAGAACAGCTGTCTAGACGGCTATTGCCTGAATATTTTTCTGCGGGCACTCAGACAGAAAAATCTACTGAACCTTTCCCGGGAAATTACTCTTTCCCTCATCCGTTCCGCGTTTGAAGAGGGGGCTGCCGATCTCGTTCAACTCAACATGGATTACTGCAACGAACCGGACCGAGGGTTTAACCGGCTGGCACCCCTGGTAGAGGAAATCAAAAAGAAGTTCAGCACGTTCGTCGCCCTTCGGGGATTCCCACCGAAAGATATACCGACCCTGGATAAAATATATGCTGCGGGGATCGATCTATTGAATTTTCCGCTGGAAGGTTTCGTGGGCCCGGGACAGTCCAAAGGAATCGTAAAGCCGGGACAGGTCCAGGAAGCCCTCGAATACGCAACGGGGATTTTCTCTCCGGGAACCGTATGGACCGAAATTCATTCCGATACCGATTCCCCGCAAAGGGTTCACGAAAAGATAGATGAACTGACCGGGAAAGGGATCCTGCCCATGCTGAAACTCCAGAAAACCAGCATTTCGGCCAATGAGGACTACGGCCAGTTGGAAAAAACCGTGCATCATCTGGGGCAGGCGGCCCAGCGCCACAAGATTCCTTTAAAATGGCTGTATCCGAATTGCCGGTTTGTCACCCCCCTGGATACCCGGTTTTTCACCGAGGAACCGGAATCCGCCCGGCTGAACGCAAAACCCGTCTATAAATCCCGGCTTGGAAGGAAGGCCTTCGAGGGGTTCGCCGCCCTCAGGCGTAAGCTACGTATCAGAAATATCAGCGATTCGTACGAATCCGCCGGGCTGTAGGTTCCCGTTTTTTCTTGGTCCGGCTGTAAGCCCCCGGAATTTCTGCGACAGAACTAAACAGGCCTCAACCCCGGGTTTGCGTTGCAAATCAAAATTTCCCTTGCTAGGGTGTTTTTATGGACTCAGCAACAGCCATTTCCCGGGATGAACGCAAAATCCCGGAAGTACCTCTAACCCAACTGGAAACTTTGTGGATGCAGGTGGGCGGCACCTTGTGCAACCTGCAATGCACGCATTGCTTCATCAGCTGCGGGCCCAAAAACAAAACCATTGCCATGATGACGCTCGGCCAGGTCCGTGAGCGTCTTAAAGAATCCCAACATCTCGGGGTTAAGGATTACTACATCACCGGGGGAGAAGTATTCATCAACCCGGAGATATTTGAAATTCTTGAGGCGATTCTTGAATACGGCCCACTGGACGTCCTGACCAACGCGACCCTGATCACGCCGGAGAAGGTTCAAAAGTTGTCGGGAATCCAAAAACGCTCCCCGCATCCGCTGCGATTTCGGGTCAGCATGGAAGGCTTTGAGGAAGAAGCCAACGACAAAGTGAGGGGCGAAGGTTCATTCCGGCGAGCCGTCACAGGAATCCGCAACCTCACACAAGGAGGGTTTTTCCCCATACTAACCATCACGCGAAGCTGGGATGAAGAGAACGATCATGAAATGGAAGGCCGGTTTCTGGAATTCTTAAGAGAGAATAACGTACCGACTCCAAAAATTAAAATCCTGCCCGGATTCCTCATCGGCCGGCTGGGGGAGAACCTGCGGCATTATAATGATGAGGAACGGGTGACGGAAAAATGTTTTGAAAATTACGATATCACCCAACTCCAATGTTCCACCTCCCGCATGGCTACGGGAAGCGGCATTTATGTCTGCCCCATTCTGGTGGACAACCCCTCCGCCCGCATGGGGAAAACCATCGAAGAAACCCTGAAACCCTTCCCCTTGGCCCACTCGGCGTGCTACACCTGCCGTGTCACCGGAATGTCCTGCAAAAGTTGATATTTAGCGTGGCTGAATCGCACTCCATGGCCCATTCGGCGCAGGGGCAACCCGCAACGCGGACAGGAAAATTGCTAACACTTCAAAGGTAAACGATGACCGCGGAGCGCGATTCTTGACTTTTTATGTTGGGTCCAGCGTCACGTTGGCCTCCGTGCGCGGCCTGGCTACTCGGCGTGTTACAGGTGCCGTGTCACCGGGAGACTTTACAAAACTTGCAAGAGGGGCTGCATTTGCATATACTTGGGTGGAACCCGCTCAACGATCCATTCAACATTGGCGCGCGAGCGAGCTGCTGCTTATTTCAAAACCGTTACCGATTCAATCCATTATGGCACTGACATATTCCACCATGGTTCCACTGGGGTCGCCGGCTATCGATTTCAGCCTGCCCGGAACGGACGGTAATATTTACTCCCTGAACAGTTTTAAAAATAAAAAGGTGCTGGTGGTCATTTTCATGTGCAACCACTGCCCTTACGTGAAAGCCGTTCTTCAGCGCCTGATCGATCTACAGCAGGAGTTTTCGGGAAAGGACGTCCAACTGATCGGAATCAACCCCAACGACCCGGTTCGTTATCCGGACGATTCCATGGACAACATGAAGAAAATAGTCGCGGAAAAAAACATCCCGTTTCCATATTTGTGCGATGAGAGACAGGAAACGGCTCGGGCCTACGGTGCCGTCTGCACCCCCGACATATACGTGTACGGTGAGAAACAGACTCTGCTGTATAGAGGACGCATCGATAACAACTGGGAGCATCCGGAAAAAGTTACCAAACGGGACTTGAAAGAAGTCATCGACCATATCCTCTCCGGGAAAGAAATTCCCGGCGAACAGATTCCATCGATGGGTTGTTCTATCAAATGGAAGGAATAATCCGGTTTAACTCATGAACAAAATCAAAAAATGGCTTATCATTCTGGCGCTGATCGTTCTGATCGGCTCCATATTCACTGACAAGATCATCGTTTTTTACATCGACTTGCTTTGGTTCGAGCACCTCGGATTCCAGTCGGTGTTATGGACCATCATCGGTTCCAAATTCGGATTGGGAATTCTGGTGGCACTTGTGTTTCTGGCCCTCACCTATTTTCCCTTGAAAAGGATCTACGACAAAACAGCCCATTTGCCCGTACTTCTCTCCGATGAAATCCGGAGGGATATCGTCATCCTGGAACTGGTTGGCGGCAACCTGAAGGCCCTCCTGCTGTTCGGTCCCATCGTGTTGGCGGCCATGACCGGCATGGTCGCGGCCCAAAAATGGGACATTGTCCTGCAGTATCTCAACGCGGTTCCGTTCAACGCCCAGGACCCGGTTTTCGGACAGGATTATTCCTTTTATCTTTTCGATCTTCCGGTGATCCTTCTGGTCAAATCCGTTTTATGGGAAGCCCTGGTTGTGGTCGCCATCGGCGCGGGCCTGGTGTTTTTCTTCAAGCGGCTGGTCTACCTGAGCCCTACCGGCATCGTGCTTTTACCCGATGTCCGCAGAACGCTGTCCATACTGGCGGGATGTTTTATGTTCATGCTGGCCATGGAATTTTATCTGGAGAGGTACCTGCTCCTGATGCAGGGCAATGGCGTGGTGACAGGTATCGGGTACGCCCAATACCATGGACGGCTGCCCTTTCTCTGGTTTCTATCGGTACTGGGAATTCTTGGAAGCCTGTTCTGTTTCACCATAATGATCCGGCAGAGCGCGAAGAAAATTTTTATCGGCGCGGCCGCATTCGGTTTAGTCTATCTGGCTGGAAACGTGTATCCGAATATTCTGGAGAAATTCATCGTCACCCCGAACGAACTCATAAAAGAAACTCCGTATATAGAAAATACCATCGCCGGCACCCTGAAGGCCTACGGGTTGGAAAACACTGAAACCAATGTGTTGACCGGGGCCGAGTCCCTTTCTTCCGAAGATATCGCCCAAAACAAGGTCACGATAGACAATATCCGGCTCTGGGACCAGGAACCATTGCTCGACACCCTGGGACAGATTCAGGAAATCCGCACCTATTACCAGTTCAACTCGGTCGATAACGATCGTTACACCATCGATGGGAAATACCGCCAGACCCTCCTGTCACCGCGGGAACTGCGATCGAGCAGTCTTCCCAACCGGACCTGGATCAACGAGCACCTCACCTTTACGCATGGTTACGGGGTTTCCTTGAGTCCGGTCAACCAGATCACCCCTGAAGGATTGCCGGTTTTATTCATCAAGGACATCCCTCCCCGGTCCTCCGTCGACCTTAAAGTAGATCGCCCGGAAATTTATTTCGGAGAACTTTCCAACGACCATGTTTTCGTGAACACCGGGACCAAGGAGTTCGATTATCCGGAAGGGGAGAAAAATGTGTATAAAAACTATGAGGGAGGAGGCGGCTTCCAGGTGAATTCTTTTTTTCGCAAGATTGTTCTGGCCATGCGGTTTAAAACATTAAAAATCCTTTTCTCCAACGATATCTATAACGACAGCCGGGTTTTGATGTATCGCAACATCCAGGAGCGGGTGCTCAACATCACTCCCTTCCTGCGCCTGGACAACGACCCTTATCTAGTGGTCACCGGCAACCGGCTGGTCTGGCTATACGACGCGTACACGGTGAGCGACAAGTTTCCTTATTCACAGATGATCCCGGGATTCGGAAACTATGTGAGAAACTCCGTAAAGATCGCCATCGACGCGTATGAGGGGTCCATGGAATTTTATGTCGTCGATCCCGACGATCCTATCATTCTGACTTACAGGAACATCTTTCCCGAACTGTTCAAGGACCTGTCCGAGATGCCGGAGGATCTGAAACAGCACATCCGCTATCCCTCCGACCTGTTCTCGATTCAAACGTTCATCTACGCCACATACCATATGAAAACTCCGCAGGTGTTTTACAACAAGGAAGACCAGTGGGAGATTCCCGAGATCGACGGACGGGTCATGCAGCCGTATTACACGATCATGAAACTCCCGGGAAAGGACCATGAGGAATACATACTCATGCTGCCGTTCACGCCCCAGGGTAAGAGCAACCTGTCGGCCTGGATGGTTTCAAGAAGCGACGGAGAGAATTACGGAAAGCTAGTGGCCTACACGTTTCCCAAACAGAAGCTGGTTTACGGGCCCAACCAGATCGTGGCCCGCATCAACCAGGAAGCTGAAATATCGCGCCAGATTTCCCTCTGGGATCAGCGGGGGTCCAAGGTCATCCAGGGGACACTGCTGGTCATTCCCATCGAGGAATCGCTGATTTATGTCCGCCCCTTGTATTTGAGAGCCGATGCGGGAAAAATTCCCGAACTCAAAAGGGTCATCGTGGGATACGAAGATAGTATCGCCATGGAACGCACGCTGGACGAAGCGATCGAAAAAATCTTCGGCAGTTTTATCAAAGGATCTCCTTCCCAGGCACCCGAACCGGCCGCGGTCGCCGATTCGAAGATTCCTTCCTCATCCGCCGGGAAGGCAAGAATCGTTTTGAAAGAATCTGACTACCGAAAAATTAAAACCTATTTCGGCCGGGTGCTCGCCCAGCAGAAGAAACTGGATCAATCCATGGCCGACTACAAAAATGAAATTGAGGCACTGGGAAAAGCTTTGGGAGAGGCAAAGGTAACGCAATGAGAGGAAAGCGAATTTCCTATCAATAACCGAAATGAAATAGAAAAATGAGGAAAAATTTTGGGAGAGGCAAAGGTATTTCAACAGGCGGTAAACAAGCCCCCTGAAAAAATTAACGGGAAGGCTTCCACTTAGATTTCCGAAGGAAACAAATCCAGCTGCACCGACTTCGCGTCTTTTCCCTCCAGAGACACCGGGTACTCCCCATCGAAACAGGCCATGCAATACCGGTTCTCCTTTCCATTCGATACGACTTCCAGAAGTTTTTCAATACTGAGGTAGCTGAGGGTATCCGCCGTGATGTACTCCCGTATTTTTTCCAGGGTATTGGTGGCGGCCACCAGTTCTTTTCGGGTGGGGGTATCGATTCCGTAAAAACAGGAGAACATGGTGGGGGGAGAGCTTATACGGACATGCACCTCCGTCGCGCCCGCTTCACGGACCATCTTGACGATCTTCCGGCTTGTGGTTCCGCGGACAATGGAATCGTCTATGATGATGACGCGCTTGCCTTTTATGAGATCCCGGATGGCATTGAGTTTGATTTTCACTCCGAAATGCCTGATCTGTGACTGCGGTTCGATAAAGGTGCGGCCCACGTAATGGTTGCGGATCAGGCCCATCTCGAAGGGGATTCCAGATTCCTCGGCATAACCGCTTGCGGAGAGATTACCGGAATCCGGGACGGGGACCACAAGGTCCGCTTCGACGGGGCTTTGCTTTGCCAGGGCACGCCCCATTTCCTTGCGAATGGAGTAAACATGCTCCCCGAACAGGTAACTGTCCGGCCGCGCAAAATAAATATGCTCGAACACGCAATGCCTGGGAGCGGCCTTCGGAAATGGGAAATAGGATTTTAATCCATTTTCATTGATCAGCAGCAATTCCCCGGGCTCGATTTCCCGGATGAATTCCGCCTCAATCAGGTCCATGACACAAGATTCGGAAGCGACAATATATGCGCCCTCGAGTTTCCCCAGGCATAGAGGCCTAAACCCGTTCGGGTCCCGCACGGCAATGATCTCCTTTTCGCTCATCAAGAGGAGCGAAAAAGCCCCCCGGACATGGGCAAGGGCTTCCGCAGCAACATCCGCGAAGTTATTGCCGCGCTTCTGGGCCAGAAGATGAACAATGACTTCGCTGTCGTTGGTGGATTGGAAGATGGCTCCCGACTCGCCCAGTTCCTTCCTGAGTGAATCCGCGTTGACCAGGTTTCCGTTATGAGCAAGGGCGAGAGAGCCTCCGGCATATTCAATCAGGCAGGGCTGGGCGTTTTTAAGCTTGCTTTGGCCGGTGGTGGAATAGCGGTTGTGCCCGACGGCGATGTTACCGGGTAATTTTAAAAGGCGTTTATCGTCGAACACATCGGCCACCAAACCCATGCCGACTTCAAGATGCATTTTCCCGTCATCGCTTGCGACGATACCCGCACTTTCCTGGCCTCTATGCTGCAGCGCATATAACCCAAGATAGGCGAGGTTGGCCGCTTCGGGATGGCCAAAAACACCGATGATTCCACACTCCTCATGAAACTTATCGAGCATAGTCACCCAGCGCGTCCTCCCAGATTTGTTTCAGGATCTGGACACCCGTTTTTATATATTCCTTTCCCTTGATGTTCACGCACAAGTCGCCGCCCCCAACGGTTCCGATGGTCGAAAATTCAATCCCGGCATTTTGAGCCATCTCCTCCACCGCTTCCCTGTGGGCTTCCGGAAAGGAAACGAGAATCCTAGACTGGGTCTCTCCAAACATCAATGCGTCCCTCCTCAGGGTGGACGGAATGTTCAGGTTTGCGCCGATGGGTTTTCCCGGGCGGGAGATACAGGATTCCGCCAACGCAACCGCCAATCCCCCTTCGGAGCAATCATGGGCTGATGCCAGTAAGTTGTTCTGAATAAGTTCCAGACAAAAATTCTGCACCTGCTGTTCGAGACGTTTTTCCAGGTTCGGGGGTTTTCCGTCGGTCCGGTCAAACATCACCCGGAAATATTCGGAAGCCCCGAGTTCTTCCATGGTCAGTCCAATCAACCCGATACAATCACCGGGATTTTTAAACCACTGGGTGGTGTGCAGGGCCTGATCTTCCAGCAAGCCGACCACCGCAACAGTGGGGGTCGGGTTAATCGCTTCCCCATTTGTTTCATTATAAAGACTGACATTACCGCTGACCACCGGAATATCGAAGAATTTGCAGGTTTCGGCGATGCCCATGACCGCCTGCTCAAACTGCCACATGATCCCCGGCTTTTCGGGGTTGCCAAAGTTCAGGCAATTGGTGAGCCCGATGGGAACCGCCCCTGAGCAAATGACGTTGCGGCAGCACTCCGCCACGGCGATCTGCGCACCATGAAACGGGTCCAGATAGCAGTACCGGCTGTTGCAATCCACCGAAATGGCCAGCGCCTTATTGGAATCCGGAACTTGGATCACCGCGGCATCGGACCCCGGCAAAACCAGCGTATTGATGCGCACCATATGGTCATATTGTTCGTAGACCCATTTCTTACTGGCAATATTCAAGGTCCCCAGAAGTTTGATCAGAGCCTTTTCGCCGCGCTCCGGTTCGGGAAGCTCGGTCAGGTTGACATGATGGACCTGGTGCAGATAAGAAGGCCTTTTTGAAGGACGCTTTAAGTCAAGGGCTCCGTTGACCACGGGATTGACGGGAAGGTTCACCACTCTTTTGCCGTTATGAAAAATCCGCACAATGGGTTTATCCGTTACGGTTCCCACAATGGACGCATCCAGATCCCATTTCCCGAAAAGCGCCAGGGCTTCGTCCTCGTGGCCTTCCTGCACCACCACCAGCATCCGTTCCTGGGATTCAGAGAGAAGGATTTCGTAAGGGGTCATCCCTTCCTCCCTAAGGGGAACCTGTGAGAGGTCCAAGTCGATCCCTGTCCCGGCCCGGCCCGCCATCTCGAAGGTCGAACAAGTCAGCCCCGCTGCACCCATATCCTGAATGCCCACCACCCAGTCATGCTTCATCAATTCCAACGTCGCTTCGATCAGCAGTTTTTCGGCAAAGGGGTCACCCACCTGGACGGTCGGCCGTTTTTCTTCTGAGGTTTCATCGAATTCGGAGGACGCAAGAAGACTGGCCCCGTGGATGCCGTCCCTTCCTGTTTTCGATCCGAAATAGATGACGGTATTTCCCACTCCCTTGGCCCTTCCCAGAAAAATTTTATCCGGGGAAACTAGTCCCATGCAAAAAACGTTCACAAGAATATTTCCGTTGTAACAGGGATCGAAATAGATTTCTCCTCCGACGGTGGGAACACCGGTGCAGTTTCCGTAACTGGAGATCCCGTTGACGACCCCGTTGAGCAGATAACGGGTGCGGGGATCTTCGGGATCGCCGAAGCGAAGAGAATCCAGCAGGGCAAGTGGCCTTGCACCCATGGTAAAAATATCGCGCATGATGCCCCCGACCCCGGTCGCCGCCCCCTGCCGGGGTTCTATGAACGAAGGATGATTATGGCTTTCTATCTTGAACACGACCGCATGCCCATCTCCAATATCCATCACCCCCGCGTTTTCTCCGGGGCCCTGGAGCACGCGGGGTCCTTCCGTGGGCAAGGTCCGCAAATAGGGCCGCGAACTCTTATAGCTGCAATGTTCGCTCCACATAACCGAAAATATGCCGAGTTCCGTCAAGTTCGGGGATCGACCCAGCAAATCCCGTATGCGGCGGAATTCTCCTGCCGTGAGACCATGTTGTTTAACAAGGTCTATGGTGATATCAAGGGAAGGGCGTGTCTTCATGGACATAATCCGGCTCAGACGTTTTGCAATATGGATTTAAAAATCAACTGGCCGTCCAGCTCCCTGAAAAGCGGATCGGCTGCCCTTTCGGGATGAGGCATCATACCCAGGACATTTTTCTGTTCATTACACACGGCGGCGATGTTCCCCATGGACCCGTTGGGGTTCGCTTCATCCGAGATATCCCCTAACTCGCCGCAATAACGGAGAACAATCTGATCGTTCTCTTCCATTCTTTTCAGGGCTTCGGAATTCGTGAAATAATTTCCCTGGTGGTGCGCGATTGGGATTTTTAAAATGGAACCGTGTTCGCAGAGACGGGTGAAGGGGGTCTCCGCATTTTCCACCTTCACATGAACGAATTTACAGATGAATTTGTGGGAACGGTTATGGATCAATGCTCCCGGGAGCAGGCCAGATTCGACCAGAATCTGAAATCCGTTACAAATACCCAGAACATGCCCGCCCTCCCCCGCGAACCGTATGACCGATTTCATGATCGGCGAAAATTTCGCGATCGCTCCGGCCCGCAGATAATCTCCATAGGAAAACCCTCCTGGGAGAACGATGAAATCATACATGGACAGTTCTATCTGTTCCTTGTGCCATATCCAATCTGTTTCCACCCCTAAAACATGATTCAGGATATGGAAACAGTCATGATCGCAGTTGGAACCGGGGAAAACGATGACGGCGCAATTCATACCATGCTCTTAAAATGATTTGGGATCACTCGATGGGGGTCAGGGAAAAACGGTAGGATTCTATCACGGTGTTAGCCAGAAGTTTTTCGCACATTTCCTGGACCCGGGTTTCCGCCTCTTCTTCGGTGACACCTTCCAATTTGATTTCCATATATTTGCCCACCTGAACGTCCTGGACTTCCGAATATCCCAGGTCGTTCAAGGCGTGATGGACGGCTTTCCCTTGGGTATCCAAAACCCCACTTTTAAATTTTACATGAATTCTGGCCAACATTTGGCGCAAAGGTTAACACAGAACCCTAAACAAATCATTACGCTTTTAAAACCAAGGAGAATCTGCCGATGTCCCTGATTTTAACTGACATCAATATTAATGATAAAGAAAGACTTATAAGCCCACATTTTCCATTTCGCATGAGGTGTTTCAGCTTAGAATTTCTGGAACAAGGCTTCGAATGAGGAGATTTCAGGATTTTCAATGAAAAATCAGTGGATTCCAAATGTGTGAAAAAGGGAAACGGGCATTACGGGTTAATTTTGATGGAAAATTAAAGCTGGAATTTCATGGAAGGAAGATCAGCAGCGATGCCGGTTTGTTTTTTTCCGGAAAGAACGGCATTGACGGCTTTGCAGCGAAGATTTTCTTGAGCAATGCTTAGGAAGGGAACGAGCGTCACGAATTTCCATTCCCAAATTATACTAAATTAAAACAGAAATATTATCTATTTATTACTCCGATTAGTAATTAACCCGCAACGGGACTTTCCCGGTATCCTCTCTAAGCAGG
>JAYZAN010000090.1:0-17112 GCA_036339675.1 Nitrospinota bacterium | reverse complement strand
CCATCCGATTTGAATTTGCCAGAAATTATCCAGATCATTTCCAAGGACACGGAGCAAGATCAGGAGACCTATTCAGGCTTTCAAGGCACGGACCTGGATAAGCAGATGCAGTCCCTCAAGGTTCGGCGGCTGTTCATCGGCGGGTTGGCCACCGATTATTGCGTTCTCAACACGGTCAAAGACGCCCTCAAACTCGGGTACGAAGTTTCCCTTCTGGAAGACGCCATTCGTCCCATCAATGTACACCCCCAGGATGGAACCAATGCCATCCGTGAAATGGTAGAAGGGGGAAGCCGCCTCTGTAAACTGAACGACATCGAGTCGGCCGAAACCCTCTCCGATGCGCTCCTGACCGACTTCTACCAACTGGCCATGATGCAGGGATATTTTGACCAGGGAATGAATAAAACAGCGGTATTCGAATTTTACGTCCGCAACCTTCCCGCCAACCGGAATTTTTTGATGGCCGCAGGCCTGGAACAGGTCCTCCAATATCTGAAAAACCTGTCCTTCACCTCCCAGGATTTACAGTGGCTGGAGCGATCCGGAAAGTTCAAGAAAACATTTGTGCAATCACTGGAAAATTTCCGCTTCAAGGGAAACGTTGAAGCCATGCCGGAAGGCACGGTGTTTTTTCCCAATGAACCGATTATAAAAATAACCGCGCCGCTTGGGCAGGCACAATTCGTGGAAACCAGGATCATCAATTTTCTCCAGTATCAGACGTTAATCGCCACCAAGGCGGCGAGAATGGTCCTGGCCGCTCCGGACAAATCCCTGATCGATTTCGGGCTGCGCCGGGCGCACAGTCCGCAAGCCGGTTTACTCGCGGCCCGCGCCAGTTATCTTGCTGGCTTTACAGGGACCGCGACCGTCCAAGCAGGGGCTATTTTTGGAATCCCCGTTTTCGGCACCATGGCGCATTCTTTTATACAGGCTCACGAGGATGAATCGCACGCCTTTGAAAATTTCGCACGGTCCCACCCCGAAAACGTGATCCTCCTTTTGGATACTTACAACACAGAAAAGGCCGCCCGAAAAGTGGCCGCGCTTGCCCCAAAGTTGAAAAAAGAAGGCATTCTCATAAAGGGAGTTCGTCTTGACAGCGGCGATTTTTCCCTGTTGGCTCCGGTTATACGAAAGATATTGGATGAAGGAGGACTCCAACAGACAACCCTCTTCGCCAGCGGCAACCTGGATGAATTTGTTTTACAGAAATTTACTACCAACAAGACACCCCTGGACGGATTCGGTATCGGAACTCGTTTGACTACAACGGAAGACGCTCCCAGCCTCGAATGCGTCTACAAACTGCAGGAATATGACCGGCGGCCGAAATTCAAACGCAGCAAGGATAAAGAGACCCTGCCCGGCAGCAAACAGGTCTACCGTCAAACGGACAAAACGGGAAATTTTTCAAAAGACATCCTTGCATTATCTTCGGATGAACTGGAGGGGGAACCTTTATTAATACCATGCATGAGAAACGGCCGTCGGATAACCTCTCCGGTATCCTTGTCCGGGATCAGGGAATATGCCTCCCGGCAGCTAGATCGATTGCCAAAACCATTCCGCTCCCTGGACAGCGGACCCGACTATCCGGTCGAGCTGTCCCCTTCCGTGAAAAACCTGACCGCCTCTCTGGAAAAACAATACACATGGAAAGACTGAACCGGTCATTCTTCAAATAACCTGAAAGTGTCCGCCGCCCGATCCCTTAACTGAAGTTTCCATTGCGTAAGATCTTTCCCGGATATACCAAAAAAACTTCAGCAAGGAGCCAGTCACTTTCGGTTTCACCTTTTCCAGACCATCCAGGTATCCACATTCACAAACCAGGCATTTTGCCAGGCAAATAATTTCGGCGACCGGGGCTTCGTTTTTTTCATATTCATCGATGGAAAAATTTTTAATGGATTACATGAGAAAAGGGGGAAAGGCTCAGGCCATGGCCAGTTCAACGGTAATGTCGGACAAAGAAAAACCCAGGATCTCCTTACTGCCTCTATCCAGGGTCCATTTATTCTTTCCGGATACTTTCATGATTTCTTTCAAAGTTTCCAGATGATAAATCGCCATGCCGCGTTTTCCGGAATCATGAATCAGTCCTGCGGTAAAACACAGGTCCTCTTCCAGATCGATTTTCAATCTGCCCGGGCCGCCGGAAACGGAGGCTATTACCGCTCTGGTACCCATAAGTATCATTGACTTTTTTAAAAAGGTCGACATCCAGAATGACCAGGGAAAGCGGAGAATTGTAACGTTGACTTCTTTGAATTTCGTTCTTCAATAATCTCTGCATATGCTGATGATTGGTCATTCCAGTCAAACCGTCCGTGACCGATAACTATTCGGTTTTCTTATACAAAAGAACATTACTGATCGACATCGAAATAAATTCGGCCACATTCAGGGCGAAATCCAGATCGGTCACATTGAAATATCCCTTCAGGTTATCATTGAGGTTGAGGCAGCCGATGGTTTCATTTTCGATCATCAAGGGAATGGACACTAAAAAATCAGTTTTAAAAAGAGAATTTTTCTTACCTTTGTAATAACGGGATTTTGCGAAATCGGGCCTCATAATATACCACCCGCTGGTCAACGCATCGCTCATGATTTCCGAATCCGCTATATAAGCAACAGGTCTTCATCCAAACCCGGACGATTATGGCTACTCAGGCTCAACTGATTCCGATCTTTGTCGTAAAGAAATAGAGAAAAGTAATGGATGCCCAATATGTTGGGAAGCCTATCGTTAAATACCCTGCTAATTTCCAGGGAGCTCAACAAACTGATGCTTTTTTGCAGGTAAATGAGGTGATCCAGGTTCATCAGGGATCCCCAAAGTATTTTATTTTGCTTTTTCAATAAATTACGGACGACAAGCAATTCATGATGTTTGAGTTTTTCGAATTGGGCCATTCATGGTTCCGGCAATCTCGTAAATTAAAAAAACAAATGTCGGCACAGAGGCAATAATCGGCTGGGAAAAGGGTCAAAAATATGACAGAACTCCCTAAAAGCCGATTTTTTTCTGCAAAAGGGGTTCCCAATGAAAACCTTTCCTATAATAATATATATAAAGACTTATCGAAAAAGAAATCGCCGGCAAATCAGGCCCACCCACCCCTGATGGCTCTTGGTACAAAATTTGCTGGGAAAGAATTGTACAGAAGAATGGTATCTAATTGAATATAACCATGCCCGAGAAAAAATTTTACTTCACGGCCGGAAAAACCGTCCTGGGGGTTCTCATGATTATGACTGCCCTTTGTGGGAAGGGTTTTGCCCAGGACACCGAAAAAATCCAGTCCCAGCTCACCACCGTAAAAAGCATCCGTTTAGGACCCCATCCCGAATTCACCCGACTCCTTATCAATCTGAACAAATTGACGGAATACCAAGTGGAGGCCGATTTTATAAACAAGGAAGTGACATTGATTCTCCAGAATGTCCAGGCGGAATCCGGGGTGCGCTCAAAATCGTACCGGGATAAAAACCTTAAACAAGTGAGCGTTAGGACACTATTGGGGTCGCTGTACATCGTTCTAAAGGTAAATAGACCCAATACCCGGTTTTTACATTATTTGAATTCAGAGCCCCCGCAAATTGTGGTGGACCTAAAAAGTCTGGATCGGCCCTACATCAAGACAAGAATAGGCGAAGGGAGGGGCTCAGGTTCCCTTCCCGAAAAACCCAAACCTGAAAAACCCAAAAAGAAAACTCGGATAAAAGGATTGACCCCTGAACAAATCAGCGATCTCGTCATTAAGAATGAAAAGGATAAAATTAAAGACGGATGGGAAGATTACCAGAAGGTCCTTAAAGTCTACCAGGAGAAAAAATACCCCGAGGCGGTAAAAGAGTTTCAAAAGTTCATCAAGCAATATCCAGAAAGCAAATACCTTTCCGATATTTTTTATTTGAATGCCGAAGCCGAGTTTCAAATCGCTTACCGGGAGATCAACCCGATCTACGAGAGGCCATTGGAGGCCTATAAACGGGCCATTCGAACCTATCCCAAAGCCAAATTCCTGGATCACACCCTGTACAAACTGGCATTCATTTACGATGAGTTGGGTTACATCATAGAGGCCAGAAATCTTTATAAGGACCGCATCAAATCCAACCCGAAAAGCATTTACAACCCGAGCCGCAAAAAGGGACTGGCTTTGATGCTGATGAAGGAGGAAAGGTTCGAGGAGGCCCTGATAGCATTCAGGAAAATCCTGGAAAAAACCCCTAAAAGTATTGAAGGTAAAACCGCCTTTTTCGATGTCGCTGGTATTTATTTCGACCAGAAAGATTTCAACCGGGCCCTTAAAATTTATGAAGAAGGCGCTGATCGCTGGCCCACAGAACTCAATGAAAGGCCCGATGTAAACTTCAATATGGGAGAAATTTATTTCAGACAGAAAAAGTACTCAAAGGCAAGGAAGCGTTACTTCGATTTGATCAACCTAGCCCCGGATGACGATTCGGCCCATCTGGCCCTCAACCGTATTGGTGATTCATATCTGGTGGAAGGAAAACATCTGAACGCTCTTGCTGTTTTCAATCAATCCGCCCAGCAGGCCCCGGAGGGAAGGGAATCCCAATATGGAACCATCCGTATGGCGGACATCGGGGTCCGAAACCCAAGGCTACCTATCCAGGACATCACCTTTGATAAAGCCTACTATTACCAGCCGTTCAAAACCTATAACCGAATTTTTAAAGAGGCCAAGGATGTTGAAATTCTAGCAGAAGTCACCCTGAGCCAGGGCATCGCCTTCCTCAAGGAACAGAATTACCTGAAAGCCATACAGCAATTCAAAAAGCTGCTTCCGCTGGGAACGGACACCCGTTTTTACCGAGAAGGAAAAAAATTCTTCCATCAGGCTTTAATACTTCTGATCGATCGCTATTCCCAGCAGAAAGGAGCGTTGCCCATCCTCTATTCCTTTAATGATTTTACAAACCTGTCAATTGGAAAGATCAACAACCTCAAAACCCTTTTACAAATCGGGGAAGCTTACCAGACGATCGGCATGCAAACCGAAGCCGTTAAATTTTATGAACGCGTAAAGAAAAACGATTCCAAAGGAATTTATAACGACCGCATATTCATCAACCTGGGCCGCATTCATCTGAGCAAGGGAAACTATAGGGAATCGGAACTCGTTGCCCGCAGTTTTCTAAAAAATCATCCCAGAAGCGATCTTCTGCCCGACGCGATTAAACTGCTTGCGGACTCGTTCAAGAAAAGCAAACAGTATGGCAAGGCCCTTACCGAGTACCGTAAACTACTGGCCCAAACAACGAAAGACCCCTCAGAGATCCATTTTCTGATCGCAGAAGTATATGATTCGCAGAACAATTTCCCTGAAGCCATCAAGTCGTATCGAAAAACGCTGGCGTCCTTCGACAGAAAACAAAAAATCGTACCGAAGTATGTTCAAGACACCTATTACAAACTTGGAGTTGCCTTATACAATTCCCAGTCCAATCAGGAAGCCGCCGACGCCTTGAGCAGCGCCACCCTGCTATTCCCCGAGCACCCGATGAGAAGCTGGGCGGACTTCCTGCTGGCCGAGACCTACAGAACCATGAAGGAAAATTCCCGGGCAACCGAAAAGCTCAATCGACTGGCCCAGAGCGACCAGGGCGACGACCTCATCAAAAAAGCCGCCGCGTCCAAGCTAAAAGTTCTGGACTGGGAAAAACAATTTAAAGATATTTTATAATTCACTATAATGCAATAGGGATCGCCCCAATCATTCATCTACCGGTAGACCCACGATGAGCCAGCCCAAACAGGATGACAAGCGCAAACAGGAGATTGAGATTCTGAACCGTGCTTTTCAGTCCTTCAATGAAGCCACACAGCAACTCCAGAGTTCTTACGATAAATTACAGGACCGGGTAAAAACGCTCGACCTGGAGTTGGCAAGAAAAAATGAAGAACTGGAAGTCAATCTTAAAGAAAAAGAAGAAGTTAAAAATTATCTTTATTACATTCTGGAAAGTTTGACTACAGGAGTGATTGTGGTCGATGGAGAAGGGAAAATTACAACTTTCAACAAAACAGCCGGGACTATCACCGATCTGGAACCTCCATTCTGCCTTGGCAAAACCTTGAAAGAGGTTTTTGAATCGGACCTGGTTGAGAACCTGGTGTCGCGTTCAGGGAAAACCGATGCGCAAAACATCACCTTGGACCGCGAATTTAAAACCTTCAAGGGGCGGAACGTCAATATCCGTATCTCCTCCTCTCCGGTCATGGATAACAGCGGGGAGCCCATAGGGAACGTCATCATTATTCAGGATACCACCCAGCTCAAACGCCTGGAAGAAGAGGCTCAGAGGAATCAAAGGTTGCGTGCGACGGGGGAAATGGCGGCCGGAATCGCCCATGAAATCAGAAACCCTCTGGGCAGCATCGAACTGTTCGCGTCCCTTTTAAAAAAAGACCTTGAGCACGACAAGGAAAAAACCGAGGTCATTGATCATATATCGGCCAGCATCAAAAATATGGACCGGATTATTTCCAGCCTGCTGTTGTTCGCAAAATCCCCCCGGCCCTCTCAGCAAAAATGCGACATCAATGAACTGCTTTCGAACCTTCTGGATAATTCGGCGAACATCATCATCCCGGAAAATATCAAGACGGTCCGAAAGTTTGAAAGAGATGGCATGATCACCAACGGCGACAACGGGTTGCTGAAACAGGTTTTCCTCAACCTGATTCGAAACGGCGTTCAAGCCATGCCGGACGGGGGCGAACTTGAGCTCACCACAGAACAAAGCAACAGTGCGTTTTCCATAAATGGCGCGCGGAAAGACCAGCGCCGGTTCGTCACCGTCACTATTTCCGATACAGGGTCGGGAGTACCCAAAGAACACCTTATGAAAATCTTCAACCCCTTTTTTACCACCAAGGACAAAGGAACGGGTCTGGGGCTTTCGATTTCCCACAATATTATCAAAGCCCACCAGGGAACCATCGATGCGGAAAACCGGAAAGGAAAAGGGACCACCTTTATCGTAAAAATACCCTGCTGGGACCATGAACTCGATGAGCACTGATACATCAAAAAAAATTCTTGTTGTCGACGACGAAGACGAAATGCGGCTGGCATTGGAAACCACCCTGCAAAGAGAGGGTTATCAGGTCGTGACTGCAGAAAACGGCCATCAGGGCCTGGACAAATTCGAGAATGATGAGTTCGATTTGATCGTCACCGACATGAAAATGCCCAAAATGGACGGACTCGAACTCCTGCGAAAAATAAAGGAACGGTCACCAAAAACCGGGGTCATCATGATAACCGCCTATGGAGATATCGACAACGCCGTGGAAACCATGAAAAAAGGGGCGTTCGATTATCTCCTGAAACCTTTTTCGGCCGACATTTTGACCTCAACGGTCAAGCGCGTCTTTCTGAATCCCCCGGGTCCTCCTTCCCCGGCTCGTTCTTCAGGGGAGCCCAAAAAAAAGACATCGTTCGAAGAGCGAGAAATCATCACCCAGAACAAGGAGATGACCGAGCTTCTCAGGTTCGTGGAAAACATCGCATACAGCAAATCAACGGTTCTGATAATAGGCGAAACCGGCACCGGGAAGGAAATGTTCGCCAGATACATTCACCAATGCAGTCCCAGGGCGGACCAGCCGTTTCTTGCCGTAAATTGTGCCGCGCTTCCCGAAGGGCTGCTTGAAACAGAACTATTCGGACATGAAAAAGGGGCCTTTACCGGAGCTTCCTATCGGAAACAAGGTAAATTCGAACTGGCTAGCTGGGGAACCTTATTGTTGGACGAAGTCACTGAGTTGAGCATACCGCTGCAGGCAAAATTGTTACGCGTCCTCCAAGAGCATGAAATTGACAAGGTGGGCGGAAAAGAACCCATCCCCGTCGATGTCCGGGTGATCGCCACCACCAACAGAGATATTAAAAAAAGGATCAAGGACAACCAGTTTCGTGAAGATCTTTATTACCGCTTGAACGTGATTCCACTCAAGCTCCTCGCCCTGAGAGACCGAAAAGACGATATCCCGGCCCTGGTACAGCACTTTCTGGACAAGCATGGGCAAAACGAAAAGAAACATATCACCGCCGCCGACCAAGAGACCCTGGCCCTCTTGAAAAAATATCGCTGGCCCGGAAATGTCCGGGAACTGGAAAATATGATTGAACGGGCCGTTCTGATGTGCCACGGCGACACGCTCCACCCTTCCCATTTGTTTTTTGATGAAGAATGCCTGGAGGGTGAAGAGTCCGAAACGGGGGCCACTCCAAAACTGCAGGGAACGATTTATCAAATGGAAAGGGAATTGATCCTGCAAACCCTCGATGAAGTCGGCGGGAACAAAACCAAGGCGGCAGAATGCCTGGGCATCAGCATACGGACCCTGCGCAACAAACTCACCGAATACAAAACCCGGTAAAATACGGCTTTTCCGGCCCATTTACGCAAACGCCAAAAGAGGGGATGCTTTTTCCCCCAACGTCAAGATTCTGACTGGGGACCCTCCAGCTAGCCCTCATTGAGAGGCGCGATTTTAGAATCCGGGCGATTTCCCCTCCCTCGAAAACCCTATAACCATTTATATTTAAATGGGTTATTGGTCTACCTGCGATTCCCGCTGTTGTGGACGAATTCCCCATAGAATTTGGTATGGAACTTGCTTTTAAAGCACTCAAAGCATTCGATTTATCTGATTAACCACGACAGAAACCATAAATTTCAGGGAAGGCCAAAGCATGGACTTTTTAACTTCAATGAAAATCAGTTCTTCCGGATTGAGCGCCCAGCGCAAAAGGATGGAAACCATAGCCAGCAATCTCGCGAACATCGAGACCACCCGCACCCCGGATGGAGGCCCTTATCGGCGAAAAGACGTGGTGATCACCGCCCTGCCCGTTGAAGACGGATTCGGTTCCGTTCTGCAGAATGAACTTGGGGAAAGTTTGGCACAGCCTCTGGTGACCGATGTCATCGAAGATCAAAGCGAACCGAAACTGGTTTATAATCCGGATCATCCCGATGCCAACGAAACGGGCTATGTTTCCATGCCCAACGTCGATTTGATGAGTGAGATGGTCAACCTTATGACCTCCACGAATTCGTTCGAAGCGAATATAACCGCCATCAACGCTGCAAAGTCCATGGCCCTTCGCGCCATTGAGCTTGGACGATAATTTTAAAACGATGAAAAATTTATTAATCTTAAATAAAACTCACTGATCATGGAAAGACTTCTGGAAATTATAAGACAAATGGGAGACCGGCTGGGTGAGCTGTCGCCGGCGAAACGAGCAGCCGTCCTTTCTCTGGTGGCGGTAGGAATAGGTTCTTTGTTTGTAATGTCACTTTGGATGCAGGCGCCCGATTTCCAACTTCTGTACGCCAATCTTTCCCAGGAAGACGCCGGGGCCATCGTGGAACGGTTGAAGACCCAGAAAGTTCCCTATGAACTTTCTAATGAGGGGCGTACCATCCGTGTTCCCGCGGACAAAGTTTATGAAGTCCGGTTACAGATGGCCAGTGAAGGTTTGCCCGGGGGCGGTGAAGTGGGCCTTGAGATATTCGAAGAAACCGCTCTGGGAATGACGGATTTTATACAAAAGCTGAACTACCAGCGGGCTCTACAGGGGGAGCTGGCACGGACCATTAAATCACTCAATTCCGTGGACTCGGCGCGGGTCCATTTGGTGATTCCCAAGGAAACTTTATTTATCCGTAAAAAGCCTGAGGGGAAAGCAGCGGTGACCTTGAAAGTCAGGGCTGGGAAAACCCTCACCGAACAGCAGATCCAGGGAATCGTCCATTTGGTTTCGGCCAGTGTGGACGGGATAAACTCTTCCAAAGTTGTGGTGATCGACCTGAAAGGCAATCTATTATCCGGAGCCCAGGAAGCTTCCCGGGACGCCATGGTCTCTGCCTCCAACTATCAGCACAAAAAGCGCGTTGAAAAGGAACTGGAATCCGATATTGTCAAAATGCTGGAAGACGCCTTGGGAGAAGGAAATATTATTGCACGAGTCAGCGCGGAACTGGATTTTGAAAAAGTGGATCGGACCGAGGAAACTTATGATCCCGACTCACAGGTAGTCCGAAGTGAACAATCCCAGACCGAAGCCACACAGGGAGCCGTTCCTCCTGGCGGAATCACCGGGGTACAAGCCCTGGTCCCAACCGGAGATACACAGGGAGGCGTTGAAGGTCAACCCGCTACCCGAAATAAAGCCAATCAGGTGTTCAATTATGAAATCAACAAAGTCGTCCGGCATGTTTCCAAGCCTCTCGGAGAAATCATCAGACTTTCCGTTGCGGTTTTGATCGATGGGACCTACACGGGGGATCCCCCAGCCTACCAGCCCCGCGAACAAGCCGACATGGATAAATATGTCCAAATAGTCCAATCGACCGTCGGCTTCAACCAGGACCGGGGAGACCAGATCCAGGTGGAAAACGTTCAATTCGACCGGACAGCCCTTGAGGAACAAAAGGATAGCCTGGCCCGTTCCGAGCTGATTGACCAGGGCGTCCTGGTTGCAAAATATCTCTTGGGTGCTATATTTATAGTGTTGTTTTTCTCCCGGGTTATTCGTCCAATTATGAGCTGGATGACCACTACGGTAGAAGTCATGCCGCAGGAGGCCCAGTTAAGTGCTGATGAACTGGCCGCGAGCGAAGAAGAGAGAAAGCGGATCGAAGGTGTCACAGAGGCCGCAGACGTCCAAAAAACTATAAGTGACTTCGTAGAAAATGATCCCAAATTAACAGCCGGCATCGTTCGAAGATGGATGAAGGAAAAAACCCCCACCGGCGCATAATAAATCAGTATCTGAAGGAGAGTATAATGTCAGCATTTACAGGTCCTGAAAGAGCGGCCATACTATTGATGTCGTTGGGAGAAGAAGGGGCGGCAGCGGTCTTGTCCCATATGGAAGAAAGAGAGATTCAGTCCCTGGGAAACTACATGTCCGAACTCGGAGATGTGGACACGAAGTCCATGGATGTGGTGAGTAAGGAATTTTATGACACTATTAAAACAGGAGCCGGGGGCCTGGGGCTCGGGGGTATGGATTTCTTGAGAACCACCCTGATGAAAGCCCTGGATCCAGCCAAGGCCACGGAAATCCTCAACAACATCACCACTCCGGGGGAGGAAATGGGCGGTGGACTGGAAACGGTCCGTATGTTGGAGCCCAAAATCATCGCCTCGTTTTTGTCCAACGAACACCCCCAGACCGCCGCCATCGTCATGGCCCATCTGGAACCGGCGGTCGGCGGCCAGGTGATCCAAGAAATTCCCGAAGAAAAACGCATGGAAATCATCCACCGTCTGGCTACTTTGGAGCGTGTCTCGCCTCAGGTCCTTCGCGACCTGGACGAAGCATTACAAAGTGAATTCAGGACTTCCGGCGCCGTTTCTGGAAGTAAATTGGGCGGGGTGCAGTCGACGGTCTCCATCATGGGTACCTTGGACCGCGCTTCTGAAACGGGTATCCTGGTCGCTCTGGACGAAGTCGACCAAGAGCTCGCCGATCAAATCAGGAGCCTCAGATTCACCTTTGAGGACATAATTCAAATCGATGACACCGGTATTCAGCTGGTCCTAAAAGAGATCAATCAGGATGACTTAATCATTGCCATGAAAACCGCGAGCGACAAGCTTAAGGAAAAACTGTTAAGGAATATGTCCGAACGTGCGGCCGCGATGCTAGAAGAAGATCTGGAATCCCTCGGGCCCACCAAGATCAGCGATGTGGAAAAAGCCCAGCATAAGATCATCGACGCCTGTAAGAAGCTGGAAGAGAGTGGCAAAATTACCATGGGAGGAGGAGAAGAACTTGTATAAAAATAAAGAGTTCACCTCCAGCTTCTTCACTGAAGAAGCACTTCCTGAAGAAAGCACTCCCAAGGAGGGCAAGGAATTCAAGCTCGAAGAAATTCTGGGACCCACCACAGTTAAAAAACGGGACTTTCTTTATGATTCAGAGGCAGCGAGAAATTTTGATGAGACCAATGTAAAAAAAGCCAAAGAGGGTATGAAAGAATTGGTCGCCGACGCCATTCAAAGGGCGAAAACTCGTTCCCTGGAAATCACGGAACAGGCTAGGAAAGAAGGCTATAAAGAAGGCTATGACGAGGGATTCGCCCAGGCTTTTAAGAAAGGCGAGGAAGAAGCAAAAAAGGAATTCAGCCCTCTCCTCGAAACCATCCAGAATCTCATTGAGGATTTAAGCATATTTCGGGAGAAAATGTATCCCAAGTTGGAGCGGGAAATGGTTGAATTGGTGGTCAACCTGACCAAAAAGGTGATCCATTTCGAGCTGTCCACACGTGAGGACAGCGTTATAGAAATGATTCAGCTTGCCGTTCAGTCCGTCCTGGACAAAGAATCCATGGTCATTAAAATCAATCAGGATGATAAAAGCTATGCGGAAAGTTTTCGGCCTGAACTTCATCATATGTATGGTGAGATCAAAAATATTACATTCGAAGCTCATTCAGGGATTGCCCGCGGCGGATGCGTCATCGAATCCAATTTCGGAATCGTGGATGCAAGACTTGAAAAACTCGACGAGCGAATAGAAACCATTTTGAACCTCTTGCCGCCCATTGAAGAAGATGAGCTGCCCGGTTCTTCCCTGGCTGGGGAGGACCGATCTGTTTCTACTTCTAAAGATGAGCCGCTTCCGGAAACCCCTCCCCCGGTTGATGAGGATGAATCCGGCTCCTCTTCCGATGATGAAGAATTTGGGGAGGACCGATCTGTTTCTACTTCTAAAGATGAGCCGCTTCCGGAAACCCCTCCCCCGGTTGATGAGGATGAATCTGGCTCCTCTTCCGATGATGAAGAATTTACGGAACCCCCTTTCCCGCTTGAAGAGGACCTTCCCCCGTCTCCTCCCGATGAATCATGAAAGATATGATCGACTTAAATAAATATCAGTCCTTCATAGAAACAACCTCCTTTGTTAAAAAAGGCGGGAAAGTTAGTCGGATCATAGGGCTGATGATTGAAGGGGACGGCCCGGCTTCTTCGGTAGGCAGTCTGTGCACGATTTTCTCCAAAGGAAGCCGTCCGCCGGTCGAAGCACAAGTGGTGGGGTTCCGCGATAACCGGATTTTATTGATGCCGCTGGGAGATATCATCGGAATTGAACCGGGCAGCCTCATTGAATCGAAGCAAGAATTCCCAACCTTCAATGTGAGTTCCAAAATGATGGGCCGGGTGATCGATGGAAGAGGAGTTCCCCTGGACGGCAAGGGTCAAATTCCACTAGGCGTCGATTACCCCCTCATGGGCGAATACTCCAATCCTTTACTCAAGAAAAGGGTCAACCAAAAACTTGATGTCGGAATCCGGTCGATTAACGGCCTTCTCACAGTCGCCAGAGGGCAACGTGTGGGCATCCTTGCCGGCACCGGTGTGGGCAAGTCCATACTAATGGGGATGATCGCGCGGAACACCGAAGCGGAAGTGAATGTCATCGCGCTGATTGGAGAAAGGGGACGAGAAGTAAAAGAGTTTATCGAAGAAAACCTGGGACCGGAGGGGCTGGAGCGATCCATCGTGGTCGCCGCGGCGTCTGACGACCCTCCCCTAGTGCGCCTGCGTGGTGCCTATATCGCTACCACCATTGCGGAATTTTTCCGTAACCAGGGAAAAAACGTGATTCTAATGATGGATTCCATCACCCGCTTTGCTCTGGCCCAGAGGGAAATCGGTCTTTCCGTTGGAGAACCCCCCACCACCCGGGGCTACACCCCTTCCGTATTTTCCCAGCTTCCAAAACTCCTGGAGCGGGCCGGAACGGGCGAAGGAGAAGGATCGATCACCGGACTCTATACCGTTTTAGTCGAAGGGGATGATTTGAACGAACCGATCTCCGATGCGGTGCGGGCCATACTCGACGGTCACATCGTTCTCAGCCGGGAACTCGCTTCCCATAACCACTATCCCGCTGTCGACATCCTCAATAGCGTCAGCCGGTTGATGATCGATATCGTTCCCAAGGAACATTTCGAGTTGTCCATGAAAATCAGGGACCTCCTGGCCACTTACAAGGACTCGGAAGACCTGATCACCATCGGCGCCTATGCGCGAGGGAGTAATCCCAAACTCGACTATGCGATCTCCAAAATAGAGCTGTTGAACCAGTTTTTGCGCCAGGGGATGATGGAAAAGGTTACCATGACAGAAAGTTTAAACGCGTTGCATAAACTCCTTGAGGATTGATTGTGCAGTTTCGATTCGAACCCATTTTACGCATCAACAAAAACCGAGAAAATCTTCTTCTCAAATCTCTGGGTGAGATCAACAGCCACCTGCAGACCCAGGAGGATCGCCAGGAGTTCATGCACCAAACAGCGCGACAAAGCAAAGAGACACTGAATGCAAGGCTTCGTGAACCGACAGATATCAACACACTCATTCTTTACGATAACTTCCTCGAGGGAATCCGTACCCAGAGCGACCGCCAGAATAAAATTATTTCAGAAGTCAGAGAAAAACTTGAAGATAAAAGAAAAGAAGTTATTGAGGCCGGCAGGAAAAGACGAACTATGGAAATTCTCAAGGAAAAGGACTTTTTAAAATACCGAAAGGAAATGATGAAGAAGGAAACCGCCCTGATGGATGAGGTGGCCTCCAATATGTGGAGAATGAATCCATGAAGCCAAATTTCCCCGTCTCAAGAATGGTTTTGGTTCTTCTTATACTCTCCGGATTTCTCATTGCGGAAACCTGGACCGCAGGGACTCCTGCCAGTCTCGACGATGGCCTGGCTCACGCACAGGTCAAAACGATAGACAAGAAGGACGATAAAACGGGATTGCCGACCAAGGGGGGAGATCCCTCAGAAGATAAAACAGGAAAAGAAACCCCGTCCGGAAAGGTCAAACTTCCGGACCAGGCCCCGGCTGTGAATCCCGAGACCTTCCGCATGATCGAAATGATCGAATCGAAAAACCGTGAATTGAAAAAGCGGGAGGAAGAACTCGTGGCCAAGGAACAGCAATTGAAAAATCTGGAGCAAAAAATCAGTGCAGACCTGCAAAAAATAGATAACGCCCTGACCAAAAGCCAGGAGAAACTGGGACTCCAGAAAGAACTCGTCAAAGAAAATATCGACTCTTTGATCAAAGTTTATTCAACCATGAAGCCCGAAGAAGCTGCCACACTCCTTGAAGCCATCGATGAAAATCTTGCTCTGCAGATAATCTCGGGAATGAAAAGCAAGATTGCTGGGCAGGTTCTCAGCCGTCTGGACGTCAAGGTGGCGAAAAATATCAGCGAAAAACTCGCCGGAAAAGCTAAAGGCGATCAGTAACCCGCAAATAAAGCCGGGTGATTTCTCCGTCTTCATAATTTTTGATTCCCCGTTTCACCCGCAACATTTTCTTCTATCCTTTTATCTCTTTCGGGGTTCACCATTCCGAAAGAAATGATCATCTTCAAGCCATCTTCGACCGACATGTCCAGGGGGATCACATCCTCCTTGGGGAGGACCAACAAAAAACCCGTTGTGGGATTGGGTGAGGTCGGAACAAAAATATTGATCATATCTTCCCGGACATGGCTGGTAACCTCCCGTTTCGTATCGCAGCAAACGATCCCTAAAGTTTTCAACGGAGTACGCGGATAGGTCAGTAAAACCATATTTTGAAAGGCGGGGGTCTCCGTCTGGGAAAGAGTATCGATCACTTTTTTAATACTTGTATAGATGGCCCTTACAAAAGGAATTTTATTTAAAAGCAGCTCTCCCGCCTGCACCACTTTTTTGCCAAAGAAATTGGTGGCGAACAAGCCGACGAGAATAATAAATCCGATGATCAATAAAAAACCGATGCCCGGAATATAATTTTGCTCCAGCCATTCCACAACCCGCGGTCCAAAGAGTTTGGGGATAATCGGAGCCATCATCCTGTCCACCCTGTTGACTACAAACGCCAGAACCATATAAGTCAGGGCCGCGGGAACGGTGACCAGCAAACCTGCAAGAATATTCTTCTTGATCGCTTTCTTTAATTTTTGCATGGGTCGGAAAACGGAGAAGGTTTAGGTGTGGAGAGGGTGTTCTACCGAAGAGCTAACATGTGTCTTTTCAGATTTGCGGTCAGACCCGTATGGCTACTTCCCCCAACCTCCACGAACCGCCTATAAACATATAGGGCGGACTTTATATTTTTCTCACCCTCGTACATTACCGCCAGGTTATAAATCGATGTCTATGGCTTTCTGGTAATTTCTGATTGCCTAGTATAATTTTTTTTCATGTAGTATACCACCCTAAGGTTGTTATAGGCCTTCCCATAATTGGGGTCCAAGTACTTGGTCCCCGGATGGTTCGGGTGATGTTTAAGAGCATTGCCAGACACCATTTCCCCCTACCTAATCATCGGGATTTTGATCCAAATCCTAACATAGCAACTGGATCGGGTTTTGGGGGGCAGGTCAGCACAGCTCGAACACTTTTTTAGAAAACCTCAGGGATAATAAATATCCAAGGGACAAGCCGTATAAAAATACCGCGCTGACCAAAACAATGATCACTCCCTCACCATATAAAATGGTGACAAAATCTCTGATCATCACAAATTGGGCGATACTCAGACAAACTCCTATCAGAAAAAGAATCAGGTGTTCCTTTCTCACCCACTGGATATTTTTAATCGCTTGTTCCATAGATCAGGAATCCGTCGGAAAGCAAAATGATCCGAAAACCGCGTTTTCGATAGAATTATGGGCAGGATTATTAAAAAATACCGGAAGCCAATCAGTTCCTTATCATACTAAATCTTATGAGGTAAAATAAGGTAAGGAATGCGTTTTGTCGCAGGGAATTATATCATGCCGGGCACCGGAGAGCGCTGAAACTTCATCAGGGTGTGAAAATTCATGCTGACAGGCGGCAGATATCGGAGGACACTGAACGTTCTTCTTCAGAGGCGAGCATCTTATTTTTTTTCACCTGTGAGGGGTTTGAGGGCTGGGGGTACCTGTAAATTTTCCCCTCATAATTCTTAATAACGATTTCTCTGTCATTATGTTCGACCACGGTGTCTGGAAGAAGGCGGACTTTGCCTCCCCCACCCGGGGCGTCGATC
>JAYZAN010000089.1:0-7622 GCA_036339675.1 Nitrospinota bacterium | reverse complement strand
TCTGTTTTCTGGCTTTGACCCTGGTTCCCGTTTTGGTCTATCGCCTATTTACCCCCACCTACAACTCCTCTCATGTGGCTACGGTGGATGGAAAAGGGCCGGTCCGATGAATTCCCCTTAATGATTAAGGACTAGAAAAGGCTGGATGATATTTCACCTTCCCTGTTCCGGGCGGTGATCGCTGCCGAAGACCAGAAATTTTTTATCCATAATGGGTTCGACTGGGATGCGGCGGGATCCTCCGTCAAGACGAATCTCACCCCACAAACCGGACCGTGGGTGCGAGCACTATCACCATGCAGACAGCACGCAATGATTTTTATGGCAGGATAGGTCTTGGCTCCGTAAGTCTCTTGAGGCCTATTTTACTTTTTTGATTGAAACGTTCTGGAGCAAAGACCGTATTCTGGAAACGTATCTGAATATCATCGAATGGGGGGACGGTATCTTCGGGTGCGAGGCCGCGGCCAAGACCTATTTCAACCATTCTTCCAATCGCTTGACCCCGTTGGAATCCGCCTGGATGGCGACTATTTTGCCTAATCCACGGATCTGGTCGGTCCGCAAGACGGAAAACCTCGAGGACCGCCAGGCCAGAATCCTACAGGCCATGCCTCGTGTTCGGCTTTTGACTGCGCAAAAATCATGACGGGAATATGATAAAGATCCAGGTTTCAAAAACCCTGCAGGAAAAGATTCGAAACGGCTATCCCTGGATCTTTCACTATCAGATTAAGAACCTGTCCGGTGAGCCGGGAGAGTTGGGGGTCATTTATGATTCCCGAAACCGGTTTCTTGCCATAGGATTATACGACCCATTTTCCGATATACGTCTCCGGATTCTGCAGACCTCGCAACCTGTCGAAATCAATGCGGACTTTTTCAAGGAACGGTTGCTGAAAGCGCTGAAGCTTCGCAAACCTTTATTAGATAGTGATATAACCGGATATCGGGTCGTTCATGGTGAAAACGACGGCTTCCCGGGTCTGGTTCTTGACCGGTACGAAGATACCGCTGTGGTGAAACTGTATACCGTGGCATGGGCGCCCTACCTGGAGATACTTTTGTCCCTCCTGATGGAGTTGTTGAATATCCGGCGGTGCGTGTTGCGATTGAGCCGGAATATCCGGAAATTGGCGGGAGAGAAATTTCGGATAGAAGACGGCCAGATATTAACAGGCCCTGAAATCGAAGACCCGGTCCGCTTCAGGGAAAACGGATTGGTTTTTGAAGCAGATATTACCAGAGGCCATAAAACAGGTTTTTTCCTGGATCAACGGGAAAACCGGGAGCATATCCGGACATTTTCTAAGGACACGTCCGTTTTGAATGTATTCAGCTATAATGGAGCTTTTTCCGCTTATGCTTTTTCGGGCGGGGCACGGTCGGTTCTTGAAATGGACACCAATCCCTTTGCCCTGAAAATTTCCGGGAAAATCCTAAAATTAAACTTTCCGGGTGGACATTTTGGCCCGCCCCGCTTATTGCAGATTCAGGGCGATGCATTTGAAGAGCTGGGAAAACTGGACCAACAGAACAAAACCTTTAGTCTGGTTATCCTGGATCCTCCGGCGTTTGCTTCCAGAAAAAAGCAAAAACCCAAAGCTTTGGAAACGTATCGTAAACTTGCAGCGGTGGGTTCACGGTTGACGGAGCCTAACGGGATATTATTTTCGGCATCCTGTTCCGCTCATGTGGGAGCGGAGGATTTTTACGCCGCGGTATTTTCTGGGATTCGTTCAACGGGGAAAACGGGACAGGAAATCCTGAGGACAGGCCATGCGCTGGACCACCCGGTGGGCTTTAAGGAAGGGGCGTATTTAAAGGGTCTTTACTGCCGGATAGCCTCATAACTAACTGAATTACTAGGGCTTTATCTTTATTGAAAGAGATGGAGGTCGCTCAGGATGTGGCGTGGGGCGGAGAAACTATTGGGCGCTGAAACGAATGTTTGGGTTCTTGAATCGGTACTAAAAAAAACCTTTTCGGTTGAAACATAGTAAAAGCAATCCGAAAAAACCTGCTTATCGCCTTTTTGCTTTTTTCTTTGCTTTCTTTTTAGCTTTTTTCTTTGCTTTTTTCTTTGCTGTTTTCTTTGTTTTTTTCTTTGCTTTCTTTTTAGCTTTGGGTCTTGCTTTTTTCTTTGCTTTCTTTTTAGCTTTTTTCTTGGTTGCCATCAAGATCTCCTTTCGTCAATATTGGGTATTCGTCTCAGCGCCCCAATACTGTTCAAATATTTTATGCGAAACACATTTAAAGTCAAGTAAATATTAATAAAAATATCGCAAGAGCAAAAATTTTTAATTTAACGAATCGCAAACCGTTTTGGTTTTAAAAAAATATTTAATGTTATCCCAAATTTGCAGAAACATATTTGAAGTGAGGATTTTTGATGATACAAGAAAGGGGTCATTATTTTTTTTAAAGGTTATTGAATCTTAAATGGGTTCATGATTCATTTTGAGAATGAAATTTCAGGAATTTTCCATGAATGTACTTCGTTTGGAGGGATTGATGAAGCATTCCGGGCTGGTTCACGGAACGAGCCCCAGGTTCTGCCGTTTCCCGGATGGGGGGCAGGGGGTTCTAAGCTTCCGCCGGGACTCCGCCGGAATGCTGTCCCGCCGGGACCGGGACTGCTTTTTAAGAGCCCTCGATATTGAGAAGGATGAAATATTTCTGGTCCGTCAGGTGCATGGCGACAGGGTTTATATTCTGGATGACAGTTCCATTTCTCACGTTCGAGTTGAGGCTGAAGAAGCCGATGCGATCGTTACTTCTTTAACGGATCGTCCCATGGCGGTTATGACGGCTGATTGTATCCCCATCATCGTTTATGATTTCCAGAAACATGTCGTGGGCGTGATTCACGCGGGAAGGAAAGGGACGGCGAAAAAAATATTGTCCAAGACCATCGAAGTTTTGAAGAATGAACTGAGATGCCGGTCCGATTCCATTTGTGTGAGTATGGGGCCTGGAATTGGAGGATGCTGCTATGAAGTCGATGAGCCCTGTATTCACTCTTTCATGGAAAATTTTCCCGGCTGGGGGCATTTTGTTCATGATAAAGGGAACGGCAAGTATATGCTCGATCTTTATAAGGCCAATGCCGAGGACGCAGAATCCGAAAACATCCCCCCACAAAATATATTCCTTTCCCGGCATTGCACTTTTTGCGAGCCAGACAGGTTTTTTTCCTACCGCCGGGAAGGGGATACAGGGAGGATGTTAACCCTGGCCATGTTGCTTCCATAGAAGCGCACTTCCTGATGGCCATTTTCTTCCTAACTAGGGTTCCATTTATCGTGTTGAAAGCATTTTCCCCAGTGATTATAATGAACCTAATCCCTGAAAGATGCATGATTTTAAGGAATAAACTGCAGGAGGCCATGGTGTTTTGGCTTCCCCCAGGCCAGAAAATCCAATGGATTAATGCTTGAGGAACGAATGTCCTTTTATCTACTTTTTCTCAGTCATGGCCCCAGAAAACAATTCTCCTGACAAATCGGTCGTAGCCGGACTGCCTTTCCCGGCCGAGTGGATCAACTCCAATCCCTGGAAAGTGGAAGAGATTCTTTCGCAGATGGCTTTGGAGGACCAGATTCGCTGTGTGCTTCAAGTTCAGGCAAAGGACCGGCAGGATCTCATTACTTTGTCTTCAAGAGCGACGGAGATCGTGCACGCCCTGGCCCCGGAGGAGATTTATCAGTTAATCAAGGAAATAGGGGAAAAGGATTCACTTGCGGTCCTGTCTCTGGTTTCTTCAGATCAACTGCAATATATCTTTGATATTGAATGGTGGCATGGAGATCGGTTTCAGCCCGAGCGAGCCCTGAAATGGCTGGATTATCTGGATAAATGTCAAGAATCGGCCATTCTCGAATGGTCCCAGTCCGAGGAACTGGATCAGAAGGTGATGCTGCTCCAAGCTCTCATAAAGGTATATAAGAAGGATGAAATGACCGAATCGTATGAGGGTGTTGAAAATCTGCCTCATATAACTTTTGACGGAGTTTACGACATATTTTTCAAGGTCAGCGATTTTGAACCCGTGAGGGAAATGATTCGGCTTCTGCGCGATCAGGACCCGAATCTTTATTTCATTTTAATGGAAGCGGTGATTTGGTACCCGGTCACCCCCACGGTCGAAAGGGCGTTCCGTTGGAGAATGACTCGAACCTCGGACAGAGGCATTCCGGAATATGAAGAAGCGCTGGGTATTTACAGCCGTCTTGATCCTGAATCCTTAAAAGTTGACGCCCCCACTTTGGACAATTTTTCCGGTGACAACCAGAGTCTGGTTGCCCCGACTTATCCGTTTTCCCAGGTGAAGTCTTTTGCTTTTCTCTATCAATCCATGGCTTTTCTGGAGGATGAGAAACGGCTGGATACGATTTGCTGGGAGCTGGTGAATCTGGCGAATAAGGTCATCGTTGCAGATAAACTGGATCCATCTTCTCTGGAAATCAGGGATCGGGCCATGCGCAAGGTCCTGGGTTATATCACGATGGGTCTGGAAGCGGGAGCGGAGGAAGATTCTGTTCGGGGCGCGAGAATTATTGAGCGCACCTGGCTTCTATTCCTGTTCCAGGCTGGCTATGAGAGGCTATGCCAACTAAAATGGAAAGCGGAAAAGTTTCTGAAAAGGAATGGGGAATTGCTGAATTTTCTCATCAATGAAGGAGAAAAGGAGTGGCTGGGCGCCCTGGTGTACCGTTTCCCACAGTTGGGGGAAATGGGCCCACAGGGAGAATCATTTTATTGGCGTGATTTTCGATCCCTTGAGGATATCCGGGACACTGAGCGATTCCTGGACCGTTGGGAGTTTTTTGTCCGGTTCTGCAAACAGAGTCTCAATCTGGACATAAATAAAATGAACCATTTTCTGTCCCTGTGCCGTTTCCCGGAACCCGAAAAAGACATCGACCTGTTGACCTGGGTCACCACGGGTCTGGCAAGGTTCACTTTATTTAATGAGGTAGATTGTGAACCCCTCCCTGAAATCGCCGCGAAAAAGTTTCTGAAAATGGTTTTTCTGTCAGGTGTTTTCAAGGATGAAAAGAAGGTTTGTAGCCCGGACATGCTCAATGAATTTTCGCGGAAAGTTTTGGAAAGCCCCCTTGCTTGGGTAGAAGGTGATAAAGAATTTCTTGCCGGCTTGATCCGGGAAGTGTCGGAAAACCTGCAAGATCAATTTGGAGCCCTGGATCTCAAAAAAAGGGTCCAATGGAAATTCACCCACGGGTTGGCCATCAAAAAGGAGTGATGAAACGAAAAGGGTTTCCCCCCGACTGAGAGGACCCTCAGGCATCAGGCCCGTTCCCGGATTTTTATTTACAAACAGTAAAAAAATAGTAGTATTCCCTATCCCAAATTTGAATCCGTTCAGGATTCATCGTTTCGACAAATCTGGCTAAAAGAGGTAAATAAATGACTGAGAATCAACCCCAAAAAAAACCACAGAGAACGGCTCTCAAGGAAGATCCGGGACTCCTGGATTCCATAGGATCCTTTCCCGTATGGTTGCTGAGGATCATTGATTTTTTCACCCCGGATATACTCATCAGTAAAACCCCCCAAAAAAAGAAGAATCTTCGGAACTGAATTTAAATGAGACCCATAAAACGGGCATTGATTAGTGTTTCCGACAAGTCTGGTGTGGTGGAGTTTGCCCGGAAACTGCAATCTTCCGGCGTGGAAATCCTTTCCACCGGGGGAACGGCGGAATTGCTGAAGAATAACAGAGTTTCCGTGACGCTGATTTCCGACTACACGGGATTTCCGGAAATGATGGATGGCAGAATCAAAACCCTGCACCCCAAAGTCCATGGCGGTATTCTGGGCAGAAGGGACAAGGAAGAGCATGTGCGTTCTATGAGCGAGCAGGGAATCCAACCCATAGATCTGGTCGCCATCAACCTGTACCCATTCGAAAGCACCACTGCCAGGGCGAGTTGTACCCTGGAAGAAGCGGTGGAAAACATAGACATAGGCGGGCCGGCCATGGTGCGTTCCTCCGCCAAAAATTTTAACGATGTCACGATCCTGGTTGATCCGGATGATTATGAAGCAGTCCTTTATGAAATGAGTGAAAATGGCGGAGGGGTAACTTTGAAAACTAGGCAGAGGTTGAGCCGGGACGCTTTTGCGCATACCGCCCGCTACGATTCCCTGATTTCAACCTATCTGACAGGATGGCTTGAGGACGAACCGCGTTTTCCCGAACTGTTCCAGCTACCGTTCGAAAAAGTTCAGGATTTGCGATATGGAGAGAACCCACATCAGCGAGCCGCATTTTACCGGGAACCAAGACCGGGTTCGTCTGAGATCGCTTCGGCGGAACAACTCCAGGGGAAAGAACTTTCCTACAATAATATTATGGACCTCAATGCAGCATGGAACCTGGTGACGGAATTCGATACCGGTGCCGTTGCAATTATCAAACATACCAATCCCTGCGGGGTTGCCCTGGGAGATGATCAGCTTAAATCCTTCATCCAGGCCCGGGAGACCGATCCCGTTTCAGCTTTTGGGGGGATCATCGGTTTCAATCGCCCGGTCACCGCAAAGGTGGCCGAAGAAGTGTTGAAAAATTTTGTGGAGGCCCTGGTCGCCCCCGGGTACGACGCTGGAGCCCGCAAATTATTTTCAGGCAAGAAAAACATTCGATTGATGGAATTGCCTTCACAGATTTCATCGGGCGGGGATAAAGGGTTCAACCTCAGACGGGTCGGGGGAGGGCTCCTTGTGCAGGACCCGGATGATATCACCCATGATTCGGAAAAACTGAAAGTGGTCACCCGCAAACAACCCACCGATCAGGAGATGGAGGACCTTAAATTCGCCTGGATCGTGGGCAAACATGTCAAATCCAATGCCATCATCTACACCAAAGGCGGAGAAACCGTCGGAATCGGAGCAGGCCAGATGAGCCGAGTCGATTCCGCCAGGTTGGCTGTGGAAAAAGCCAATAAACCTCTTAAAGGGTGCGTGATGGCATCGGATGCGTTTTTTCCTTTTCGGGATTCGGTCGACGCTGCCGCCAAAAGTGGTATTTCAGCGATCATTCAGCCAGGGGGTTCCATCCGCGACGAAGAGGTCATCCAGGCCGCTGACGAACATGGTATAAGCATGGTTTTTACCGGAATCCGCCATTTCAACCATTGAATGGCCTCTCTGCGCAAACCCTCCTTTCAAAATCATGTTTCCATCCATCAATCGCTAACTCTCTCATAGTAAAATCCGATAAATAATTAAGGGCACCTCAAAAAATGTGATTGGCCATGAACTTGCCCCTAAATATAAAGGGCGAGTGAATAGCCATCCGCTCGGCGCGGTGTCGGATGGCTAATAGCTGTTGACAATGAACGTGGAGCACGAAATAGAAATGCTACCTTTTACCAGCGGAGGTTCTCCGCAAAAATCCGGAATTATTTGAAGTTTCCATGAAATTTAACCAAAAGATACCATTTCCCGGGTCATTGGGTATATTCTGGAAAGAATAAGGGATCGTAATCATGAAAAAACTTATTTTATGGCTGTTTGTGGGTGTCATTCTCATCGGCGGCGGGGGTTGGTGGGCCAATAAAACCTGGGATGAAAGGGTTGCACCTGTACTGGCA
>JAYZAN010000088.1:0-8931 GCA_036339675.1 Nitrospinota bacterium | reverse complement strand
GTAAGGGAGTGGAGTTTAAAAATCAAGAAATGGATTTGGTCTCTGGTTACATTCGCCATCAGCAGCCCCACCTGTTCCCGCTCGCTGGAATTCCACGTGGTTGATCCATGCGGCCTGCCATTTTCACGCAAATAGGGTATTAAGACAAGGCCGTTTTTCCCAAGGTGTTTCTAAGCTTGAAGGGGGGGGATTAAAAATCCGATTCCAGGAGGGGGCGGGTCCTGAAATCCAGGTCGACCGGTTTGTCGGAAGAACAGATCTTTAAACTTTCGCCGTCCTGAACAAAAAGATCAACAAAGCCGCATTTGCAGCAGACCTTCGGTTGCAGGGGAACCTTTTTTTCTACGCCGTGATCCCGGCGGACGACCATGATGAGTTCCAGATCTTTGCTGGTCCTCAAACCAATGTCGCCTTTAACGATACCTTCGGCCCCGCATTTACTGCATACCTCCGAGTTTTCAGCCATGGTTCACCTCCGAAAAGGTTGGTCAAAAGCCTTGCTGTTTGCAGAACCTTATCGGGGAGACACGCCTCCCTGATTCTTTTGGAAA
Source organism: Nitrospinota bacterium (assembly GCA_036339675.1). Classification (GTDB taxonomy): domain Bacteria; phylum Nitrospinota; class Nitrospinia; order Nitrospinales; family VA-1; genus JAYZAN01. The sequence goes on along the minus strand of JAYZAN010000088.1, from coordinate 8,380 downwards.
GTATGTCACAGTAAACGAACTGAAAAGATTCTTCATTTGGCTGCTGATACGGGCTATAAAATACCGTGAACGAATACTGAATGTTCTTTCCTGTACGGGTTTCCTCAATCATATCTTTAAGGCCAGCAGTCAAAGCAAAAGTCTCATCCAATTCCCGGTAAACCAACAGCCCAGCATCGCTACTGATCATCGTTCCATGAAATTCCAGCTTCAATTTCCCATCAAATTGACCCGTAAAGCCCGTTTTCCTCTTTTACCCATTGGATTCCTCTGATTATTTCATTGAAAACTCTGAAATTGCCCTATTTAAAGCCTTCTCCACACTATTATAGTCGGGATAATTTCTTTAATGGGAAATGTGGGTTTAATATTGCCCTTGATAATCCACTCATTAAACGGTTGCCATTCCCAGATGGGTTATATACCATATGGGGCTTATTCAATCGGTCCGGTCCAAGGAAATCCAGTTTTTCAGGGAGATTACAAGTGCTCAACCTGGTTCGAAAACACGCTGATTCGTGGATGATCAAAAGCATACTGTGGTTGATCGTTTTTGCTTTCATCGGCACCATATTTTATTCCTGGGGAATGGGGGGCGCCACCGGCACCCGGGGTGGCGTAGTCGCCACGGTAGAAGGAACTCCCATAAATTATAGTGAATACGACCGGACGTTCAATAATCTCATCAACTTTTACCGGGACCAGTTCAGGGACCAGTTCTCGGAGGACCTGGTTCAGAAACTGGATCTGAAATCCCAGGCCTTGGACGCCCTGATCCAGAAAAAACTCCTTCTCAGGGAAGCCGAAAAACAGAATATCCGGGTCAGCGACGCGGAATTGATCGAACGAATAAGAGGTTTCGCGGCGTTTCAAAAGGACAATCGTTTCGACCCGGCCGTTTATCAACGTTATCTGCAATTCCAGCGGCTGACAACCATGGAATTTGAGGAAAGCCAGCGGGAAGCCCTGTCTCTCGAAAAAATTGAAAACCTGATCAAAGCCAACACAAAAGTCACGGAACGAGAAATCAACGAAGCCTTCAAACAGCAGAATGAAAAAATCAAGCTGGACTATATTGTCTTTTTCGATGACCGGTTTGAGGACAACAGCCCCATCACGGAAGAAGGGTTGAAAAGTTATTTTGAAAAGAACAAAGACCGGTTTGAAGTTTCCGAACAGATCAAGGTGGATTACATAAAGCTGGAACCGAAATCCTATGAATCCAAGATTGAAATCAGGGATGAGGACATCAAAAACTACTACGATTCGAAGCTGGCTGACTTCACGGTGAAGAAGCAGTTTAAAGCCAGCCACATTCTTTTTACCTTGAAGCCGCCGGAAAACGCCATCGAAAAAACTGAAGAAGAAAAACAAAAAGCTTCCGATGAGGCGGCCAAATCCAAGGCCAATGAAGTATTGAAAAAAATCGGGGAAGGAGCGGATTTCGCGGAAATGGCCAAGAAACATTCCGATGACAAGACCTCCGGAGCCAATGGCGGCAGCCTTGGAGAATTCTCTACCGGAACCATGGTCACCGAATTCGAGGCTGAACTTCAAAAATTAAAAATGGGTGAGATCAGCGAACCGGTCCTCAGCCCGTTCGGATACCACATCATCCGGCTGGAAGGAAAAAGCGATGAGCGCATCAAGCCCGAATCGGAGGTACAAGAAGAAATCTCGCGGAAACTCAAAGAAATCAAATCCCGTCAACGGGTCCGGCGCATCATAAAACGCATCCACAAAAGCGCTGAAAAAGCATCCGACTTAGCCGCCATCGCGGCCAAGCACAATGCCACCGTCAACCGGTCGGAGTTCTTCTCAAGAGAAAACCACAACCTTCCGGAAATAGGAATGGCACCGGAATTTTTCAATCAGGCATTTGCCCTGAATGACAACGAGCTGAGCGCTCCCATCAACACCTTCGAAGCCTCCTATCTTTTAATAGTGGTGGGGCGCATTCCGCCTTACATTCCGGAGCTTTCCGAAATACGGGACAAAGTCACCAAAGCCGTGGCGCTGGAAAAAAAACGGACCGCCACCGCGAACAAGTTCGCAGAACTTAAAACCAAATTGGGTGCGGAAAAGGATCTGGAATCGATCGCGAAGGAATTAGAAATGGAAGTCCGCCATACTCCCTTTTTCGGATGGGAGGATTCCCTTCCCGGAATAGGAAATATCAAGTCCATAAAGGAAGCTGTCTTTAAGCTGGATCCCGGGCAAACGACCGCCGAAAAATTCCGCAAAAGACATTTCCTGATAAAGGTGAACAGCCGCGAAGCCGCCGGATACCCCAGCGAGGAGCAAATCAAATCCATCGTGGACCGATTGAAAACAAAAAAGGGAACGGTCGTTTTCAATTACTGGTTGAAAAACCTGCGCGAAAAAGCGGATATCATGATCGACAAAACCCTGATGTGAACCAACGGGCCATACCTTATCCTCTCTTCCCATCCATTTTTTTAAACAAGCGTTGAATTTTCAATATCCTTTGGACTAGATCCTCCACATCCGAGGCGATGACCCGGATCATTTCCTCTTTTCCCATTCCCCCGCGGTCAAAAATGATATCCGGTACTGATCCATATTCGAGGATCGCTTTCTCCGTCCCCCACTCCAGAGAAGAACCTTCTACTTTCCTGACCCCTTTGGGTTCGCCTGCTCTGTCGAATGAGGCGATTTTAAATTTTAATTTTCTGCAGACTTTGACCAGGGTTTTGCTATATTTTATATTCATAACCGCCCTCTTATCGGGGTCGAAGCGCATCACCGTCAACACGATATCAGCGACATGCCTGGATCCTCCGAACCGTGGATGGACGGGAATCAATATATCCTGCTCCATTTTCATGATCCGGCCGGGAAAGCCTACCACGTCGCCCCTGTCTTGAGCCCCTTTCAACGCGAATCCGATATTCGATTGTACTTCCGGTACCAAAAAACCGATCCGTTCCTTCCTCAAAGTTTCAGCGGCATTCAACGTTCTCTGTAACAACGGGTATCGATCCCGGTCCTTGTAAAATTGCGCCAGCGGATCGGCGCATAAAGTTCCCTCACCCGTTGACAATGCGCCGGCGATCGAAGCGTTGATGAATCCCTTGGCCGTCTCAATGGATGAAACCAGGTCCTTTCCCAGGGCCAGCCCTGAGGCAACCGCCGCCGAAAAGACACATCCGGTCCCGTGAACATTTTTTTTCAGGATACGTTTCGATTCGAACAAAAGGACTTTTTTCCCATCATAAAAGAAATCTTCAGGTTTTCCCTTCAAATGTCCCCCCGTTATCAAAACATTTTTCACCCCGGTTTTAAGAATGGCTTTTGCGGCCTTCAAACGGTCGCCGGAACTTTTAATATCCCTGTCCGCAAGAACTTTGGCTTCGGCGATATTGGGGGTTACCAGAACCGCTAAAGGAAGCAACCATTTTCTAAGAGCCTGAACTCCCCTCCAGGTTAAGAGCGCTTTTCCGCTGGTCGAGCGAAAAACGGGGTCCACCACAAGATTTCTGATCTTGTGACGCTTTAACAGACGCGCAATAACTATCACCAGATCATCGTCACCGAGCATTCCCGTTTTTGCGGCCAGAGGCCTTCCTTCTTCCAAAACGGCGCGGAGCTGCTGCATGACCACCTCTGCTGATTGATGATGGGTTTCAACCACTCTGGATGTGTTCTGAGCGGTGATCGAGGTGATCACCGTTTTACCGAAAATCCCATAAGCGGCGAAGGTCTTTAAATCCGCCTGAATCCCTGCCCCACCACTTGAGTCGGAGCCTGCAATGGTCAATATGGTTTTAACTGAGTTTATTATGATTTATTTCCTCAAAAATAAGGCGAACTGGAAATGGGTAATCTAACAAACCAGCAGGAAACTTGGCAACCTTTTAATAAGAACAGGAGAGAAATGTCGGAAAAATGAGGAGCGGGGAATTCCCGGGTCAGCCTACTGTCACAGATTTGGCGAGGAAGCGAGGTTTATCGATATTACGCTTGAGGCTGGTTGCGGTGAAATAGGCGAATAATTGTCCGATCGCCAACTGGATCATGGGGGCGATGGAGGCAGGAACGGAAGGCAGTATCAACTCTTCACTGAACAGGTCCTTATTTTTCCCCCGTTCGTCGAAGTGAATCCCCAGAACAAATCCGGACCGCGCACGGACTTCTTCAACACTATTAATCGTCGCCTCATACAATTCCTTGTCTTCTTTTGGGGGAATGAAAACAATCGTATACATGTCGGAGTCGATCAGGGCAAGAGTGCCATGCTTGAGAAACCCTCCAGGCATTCCCTCGGCATGGATATAAGCCACTTCTTTCATTTTAAGAGCCGATTCCAGCGCAATCGGATAATAGATTCCACGTCCCAGGTACAGCCAGTTTCTTGCCTTAGAGTACTGGTGGGCCAATCGATGGATGAAACCGGACCGCTCGTTCAATATACTTTGAATGATACCGGGAAGCTCATGCAGGGCATCAATATGTTTTCTATACCGAGTTCTGTTTATCGTTTTATTTTTCAAACCGAGTTTAAGGGCCAGCAGGTTCATAAGAACCATTTGCGACAAAGCGGCCTTGGTACTGATGACACAAATTTCCGGACCCGACCCCTGAAGAATCACTTTGTCGACCATTCTTGCAATGGTGGATCCCATGACATTGACCACCGCCGCAGTTTTTGCCTTTTTAGCCTGCGCCTGTTTCAACGCTGAGATCGTGTCGTAGGTTTCCCCTGACTGGGAGATAGCCAGCAGCAGGGTTTTGGTATCCAGGTTTGCCAGGGCAATGAACTCGTCGGAACTGACAGAGGGGAAAAATTTTCCGGCAAGAAAGGAAAATAGATACTTTGCGTATTTAGCAACATAAAAGGTGGTGCCCACACCTACCAAGTATACATTAGAACTATTGTGCAACAAATCCACCATCTCATCCATGCTTCTTTGCTCGATATCCAGGGCGTTGTTGACGGTTTGAGGCTGCTCATAAATTTCCTTGAGCATGTAATGCGGATACCCGCCCTTTTTAGACGTCTCGCTGTCCCATTCGATCTTTGTGATCGGTTTGTTGACTTCTTCTTGAGTCAGGTAATTTTTGACCACATAGGAATCCCGCGAAACGATGGCATATTCATCATCATCAATGATAACCGCGTTTTTGGTGTGGTCAATAAATGAGTTGAAATCGGAGCCCACAAATTTTAGTTCGTCCCCTATTCCCAGCATCAGGGGGGATTCTCTCTTGGCGCAATAGATCTGGTCCGAGTGATGCGTGGAGATAACGGCAATCGCAAAAGTCCCTTCGATCTGATTGAGGGTACGTAAAAACGCTTTCTCCACATTCTGGGTTTTACGGAAAAACTTTTCCAGAAGATGGGGAACCACCTCCGTATCGGTCTCCGACACAAACCGATGGCCCTCGCGAATCAACTGGTCTCTCAAAACGCGGTAGTTGGAAATAATCCCATTATGGACCACCGCGAAATGACCGTCGCAGGAGGTAAAGGGATGGGTGTTGGCACGCGTGACTTTGCCATGAGTGGCCCAACGCGTGTGGGCGATTCCTATATTGCTCTTTTTCTGCAAAATATTTTCTTTGCGAAAAAACTCCTCGACACCCCCCACATCCTTTTTCACGATAAGGTGATTGGTGTTCATCAAGGCGACACCGCAGGAATCGTATCCACGGTATTCGAGATTGCGAATTCCTTGGAACAACATCTCAGATACGTTTTTCAGTCCTACCACTCCACTGATACCGCACATAAACCTTATACTCTAATGAATTATTTTTTACCCTGTACAGAATAGCGGGCGGGAATAATTTTCCCAGGCGGAACCACGGTCCCCGGAGAAATCGTATTTCCGGCTCCAATCACCACATTGTCCCCGATGAAAGCCCCGACCTTTATCATCCCAGAATTAAACGAGTTTTTTCCATTACGGATGGTAACGGGTTCCCAGTCCACAGTCCGATTGACCGTCATCGACCCGGCCCCAAAGTCCACGTTCTCTCCCAAGACACTGTCGCCTATGAATGATAGGCGGCCGATCTTGGAATGTCCCAATACAATACAGTTTTTTAACTCCACGCCGTATCCGACTGAGCAGTTTGACCCCAATGACGTATAGCTTCTTATGAGAGAGTTGTTCCCGACATAACTTCCCCGGCCAATGGAACACGGGCCCTCAAGAACCGCTCCCGCTTTGACAATAACGTCTTCCTCTATACGAACTATTCCCTGGATGGTCACATTGCCTTCCAGTTTGGCGGTCTTGGCAATGGAGGATTCGCTCCAGGAATCCATAATAATTTTATTCGCAGTCATGATTTCCAAGGGATAAACGATATCCAGCCATTCATCTTCCCACATGGAAGCCATCAGACCCTCCCTGTCCACGATTTTCTTAAGGGCTTTTTCCATGGACAGGTTGCTTTTCTCGAGCAACCCGAAAAAAGACTCTGGAAGAATGAATACACCCGACAGAACATAGTTGCCCAATTCGTTTCCCTTGGGCTTCTCGATTATTTTCGTGATCTTCATGTGCGCATTCAGGAATACATTCCCGAACATTTCATTGGATGGGGGCAGGCAAATGGAAGCGACGGGACATTTAAAAGAGTGAAAAGATTGCTGGGTCTTGCTGAAAATATTTTCCGCGGTGATCGTGTCACCGTAAATCAAAAGAAAATATTCTCCGGGAGAAACCTTGTCTTTGAACTGCATCACCGCCTGGCCGATTCCACTCTCCTGCCTCTGCTCCAGATAATGCAGGTTTACCCCGTTGTTCACCTGGTTCTGGATATGCTCGATCAACCTTTCCTTTTGATGGCACACCACTACAAATACATCGTTGATGCCGGATTTTTTAAGTAAATCCACCGTGTTGTCAAAGAGGGTTCTCCCGCCCGCGAATATCATGGGAGTGGGTCGCGTGTTTGAAAATGGACTTAATTGGGAGCCTTTGGCCCCGGCGAGAATGAATGCTTTCATGGGACGGTTCTTCCCTGCCCGTTTAATGGTCTGTCAATCAGCAAGCCTGGTTTCGTTCCTGCCAAAGCCGCTCGGCCTGCCTCAGGTCCTCCTGGGAGTTGATACCGAAGATTTCTCCCGCTTCTCGGGTTTCTACGGATTCCACCCTGAACCCGGACCGAACCATATATTCTACTGTATCGGTCAAATAATACTCTTTTTGAGCGTTATTATTGCTGAGAGCTTTTAATGCTTTGAAAATCAACTTGTTATCAAAACAATAAACCCCGGAATTCAATTCGTCAACTCTTTTCTCCTCTTCCGTTGCGTCCTTCATTTCGACGATTTTTAGAACCCCCTTCTGCCCGTCACGAAGGATTCGGCCGAAATCACTAATGTTATTTTTCTTAAGAGTCAACAGGGTACACTGCGCTTTAGAACTTCGATGCCGACCCACTAGGTTTTGCAGCGTACTGGAATGAATCAAGGGCATATCTCCGCATAAGACAAGGGTATCGCCCGAGAAATCCTTCAAGATTCCTTCGGCCTGCAGGACAGCGTGCCCCGTGCCCAACTGCCGGGTCTGCTCCACAAATTCAATGGGTTCTTTTCTAAATACCGCCTTGACCTTTTCCGATTGGAATCCTACCACAACGACCAGTCGGTCAGGATCAAGGACGCGGGAAGTTTCTAGAACATAATGCAATAGAGGGTGGCCGGCGAGAGGCTGAAGTACTTTGGCAAGCGGAGAATTCATCCTTGTACCCTGGCCCGCAGCTAGAACAACGACTGCCAGGGGCGGGGCCAATGGGCTGGTATTTGAACTCATACTTAGAAATTAATGGACTGCTCGGCACAGGCCAGCCCGCCACGCGGGCAGGGAAATTGCCAGGCCTCAAACCATTTTCTTTTACTTTCTGAGCGCAAGATTAAAGGGTAACTTATTGGGTCCAGCGTCCCGCTGGCCTCCGGGCGTTGCCCGGCCACTAATTGGGGCCAATGGGTTGAAACCTTGACTTATACTCAATAATTACCAAGCGTAAGTGAACGAATCGACCAATTCATTCCCACGTGGTGGGCTAGGCCCTTTTTTTAGATTTAATTTTGTAGTCTATTATTTTTTTGCGAAGAGTGTTGCGGTTGATACCCAAAATGTTGGCGGCCCGGGTCTGGTTTCCGTTGGTTTCTTTAAGAACCATTTCGACCAGAGGCTTTTCGACCCCCCCCACTATCAACTTATGCAGATCTCCTCCCGCCTCATTGTCGTCCATATGGGATACATATTGTTTCAGAGTCTTTTCAAGCCAGTGTTCGAGGAAAGATCGGGCTTTGCGGTCAACTTTATCCATTCCTGAAACCTGTTAGAATTTGATGTTGGCTTTTGTTTAAACCGGAGAAACTGCGAGGATTACGGAGGGA
>JAYZAN010000087.1:0-8882 GCA_036339675.1 Nitrospinota bacterium | reverse complement strand
AAAGTGGACCGTGAGGAAATGTATGAAACAGTTTCTGTATTGAGAGGATGAACCGCAAAAAGGATCGCGCTGACAAAAGGAAAAAAGAACTGGTTTTTTGGAGAATCAACAAGAGGTTTATTTTCTGTTGATTTGGCTGGGTCGAAGCCTTTTTGTACCATTAAATGCCTGGAACGGACCAGGATATGAAAAACAAGAATCGATACCAGAATATGTATCAATAGATTTCCCAGGTGAAACCCGAATACCTGGTATTTCTTCAAACTGTTATTGGCCGCATAGGTCAGGAGAAGAACGGGCCTGTTTTGAAATGAATCCAGGTGTACGTAGTTGTTAAATTCCTCCAGATTTTCAACCCACTTCTGCTCCAGTATGTGTTGATCGTCGAATTGGAATGGACCTTTCAGGGCATTGAAATAGATTAATAATGGAAACAGAATCAAGAAAACGAGGCAACCCACCTGAGTTTTGATCCAATGAGTTGATATTGATAGGACTGGGAAGTTCATAAAAAATGCCTCAAGGGGCTTTGGAATTTTGAGCAGGGAAACAGATCATAGTTTGGTTGTATGCGCATTCCTTAATTTATCGGAATTTTGGCCGTTCCGATTATCTTTTAGCCTATTAAATTCGGTAATTTCAGCAGCTATTATATCCCTTTTCAAATTTATTTCGAGAGTGTATACTTTTGTTAAAAGATTAAAAAATTATGTATTTAATTTTATAATCTATTAAATTAGTTAGAGAAAATTTTAAAAAATAAATGAAGCAAATATCCAATCAGGCGAATATTCAATCACTTAGAAAAATTTCCTCCATGTTCGGGTTGGCGACGATGGAGGTCGACCAGTTGTTATCCATGGTTATGGATTCCGCCCGTGAAATATCCGGCGTGCGGGACGCGTCGTTGCTGATGGCGGATGAAAACGATTCCCGCCAGTTGAAGTTTTATCAGGCTTCCGGCAAACAGGGAAAAAAGCTGAAGGATATTGAAATTCCTTCAGGGGTCGGGATTGCCGGCATAGTTTACAGCAGCGGGGAACCGATCATTTCCAACGATGTGCAAAATGATTCCAGATGGTACCGCAAAATCACGGAAAAGGTTAAAACATCGGTCAACTGCATTGCCTGTTTTCCACTGACTATTGAAAAGAACGTGATAGGGGTTGTTCAGTTTCTCGATAAAATTGATAACAGCACTTTTTCTGAAGAGGATGAACAGACACTCGGAAGGTTTGCTCATTTGATGGCCAGGTTTTTCTCCCTATCACGCAGCAGTGAAGCTTTGCAGGGAGAATTCACCCGCCTCCGGGACAAATACCTGCAGAATTATATCATTGTCGGGGAAAGTCCCTTAATCCAAGAATGTATAACGATGGCGAAGAAGGTCGCCAATTCGAAAGCCTCTGTATTGATAACCGGGGAAAGCGGAACCGGGAAAGAGTTGTTCGCTCATCTTATCCATGATCACAGCCACAGACAGAACAACCCCTTTGTGTCCGTCAATTGCGGAGCGCTGCCCGTGTCCATCCTGGAACGGGAGTTGTTCGGTCACGAAGAAGGCGCCTTCACGGGGGCGGAAAGTACCAAGATAGGGCTGTTCGAAGCCGCCGACAAGGGGACCCTGTTCCTGGATGAGATCGGAGAAATGCCCATCGATATGCAAGTGAAGCTTCTTCGGGTGCTTCAGGAAGAATCGTTTATGCGTCTGGGCGGAACCAAGACCATCAAAGTGGATGTCAGGGTGATCACCGCGACCAATAAGGATCCCGAGCAGGAAGTCCAAGAAGGTAAATTCAGGCAGGATTTGTATTACCGGATCAATGTCATCAATATAAAACTTCCCCCCCTTCGGGAAAGGCGTGAGGACATACCCGATCTTATTACTTATTTCGTCAAAAAGCACACCCCCGAAGGCGAACCTGTCAAAAAGGTCGGTAAAGCCTTGATCAGTCATCTAATGGGTTATTCCTGGCCGGGAAATATTCGGGAAATGGAAAATTCCGTGGAGCGGGCCATCGTTCTGACCGACAGCAATGAACTGGTTCCAGAAGTGTTTCCGTTCAAATCCGTGCAGGCGCCGATCGAGATCAATGTCGGCAACACGTTGAAGGAGGCCAACGATTCCTTTCGCCGGGCTTTTATTAGCAATACTCTCAAGTCCACCGCCGGAAACCGGACCCGGGCGGCAAAAATCCTGGATGTCCAGCGGTCGTACCTTTCCCGCCTGATTAAAGAATTGGGAATAAACTAGCCCGCCACGCGGGCAGGTAAATGGCTAATACCCAATAAATACCTTGGCCATGGGGCCAACCCGCCACGCGGGCGGGGAATAAGTTAAAACGTTTGCCTGCTCTCAATAACTATCAGAAAATCATTGAACTACTGGTAATTTCCGGGGGTAGTTAAAAGCCATTGCTATTTACCTGCGGAGGTTCTCCGCTTCTGGTAAGATGCCTCTTCTAAAAAAACACTCTTTCTATTTCAGGAATTTCCCGTATGTCGATCATTGATGGTAAAAAAGTATCCTCCGAAATCCTCCAAAATATATCCGAAGCAGCCAATCGTTTAAAAACGGATACTGGAAAAACACCGGGGCTAGCCGTAGTGGTGGTGGGGGACGATCCGGCCTCCGCCGTCTATATTCGCAACAAGAAAAAGGCCTGCGAAAAAGTGGGCTTTCAATCTTTCGAACATCATCTTCGGAAATTTATCAGCGAAGAGGACCTTTTGCGGTTGGTCGGAGAACTTAACCGCGATGAACAGGTCAACGGAATTCTGGTTCAGCTTCCCTTGCCCTCGCAGATCGATTCACAGAAAGTTTTGCTGGCCATCGATCCGGAAAAAGACGTCGACGGATTTCATCCGGTGAATGTAGGTCGGCTTGTAACCGGGGATGTTTTGTTAAAACCCTGCACCCCTGCGGGGATCATCGCCATTCTGGATCATTACGGGGTGGATATCCAAGGAAAGCGGGCGGTGGTTTTGGGTCGCAGTAATATAGTGGGGAAACCGGTTTCCATTCTTCTTTTACAAAGGCATGCAACGGTCACCATCTGTCATTCGCGCACTATGGATCTCGCTGATGTCACCCGGTCTGCCGATCTGCTGGTCGTCGCCATCGGCAAGCCGGTGTTTGTAACCGGCGATATGGTTAAAAACGGCGCTGTCGTGATCGATGTGGGTATGAACCGGGTGGACGGAAAACTGGCCGGCGACGTGGCCTTCGACGAGACGGAAAAAAAAGCGGCGCTCATAACGCCGGTCCCGGGCGGCGTCGGACCGATGACCATAGCAATGCTTATGGAAAACACCCTGAAAGCGTTCAAGCATCAAAATAAACATTTTGAATAAACGGACTATAAGTGAAAGAAATTCTTGTCAAAGTTTAAGTGCATGAAGGGTTAAAGCGTCCTATTGCCACATTTTAATAACCGGATTATGAGTGAAGAAAAACAGGGTCCCAAAGTATATTCCGTTACTGAAGTCACCCAGGACATCAAGGCGATTATAGAATCGGCCTTCGATTCGGCCTGGATCGAGGGCGAAATTTCCAACCTCAGGGTGGCCGCATCGCATCACGCCTATTTTGTTCTTAAAGATCCAAAAGCGCAGATTCGCTGTGTGCTGTTTAAAGGCTATCGCGCGGGCCTGAAATATCAACCGGAAGACGGCGATCATGTTCTCCTTTTCGGGCGGGTGACGGTTTATGACGCCCGGGGGGAATATCAGGTGATCGTAGAAACCATGGAACCAAGGGGGTTGGGCGCCCTGCAGAAAGCCTTCGAACAGCTTAAAGAGAAACTGGCCAAAGAGGGTTTGTTTGACGAATCGAAAAAAAAGCCGATTCCTCCCATGCCGTGGAAAGTGGGTGTGATTACCTCATCCACGGGAGCGGCTATTCGGGATATCCTGCAAATCATCTGGAGGAGGAACCCGAAAGTCTCGGTGCTCGTCCATCCGGTAAAAGTTCAGGGGGAAGGAGCGGCGAAAGAGATTGCTCAGGCCATCCGGGAAATGAACAGGCTAAGGGATATCGATGTGTTGATCGTCGGCCGTGGCGGTGGGTCCATCGAGGATCTCTGGGCTTTCAACGAGGAAGAGGTGGGCCGGTCCATCTTTGCGTCAAGGATCCCGGTGGTTTCCGCGGTGGGACATGAAATAGATTTTACCATCGCCGATTTCGTGGCGGATTTAAGAGCTCCCACCCCATCCGCCGCGGCGGAGTTGACGGTTCCTGTACTGAAAGATATGGTCCAGTCAGTTCGGTTTCTCACCGGTCAGCTGATGTCCAAAATAAGCGAGAGGATCGAAAGTTATAAAGACCGGCTACGTTATCTGATCGAAAGGCGGTTTTTTCGTGAACCGACGCAGATCCTTCAGCCGGTGGCCCAAAGGCTGGATGAAATGAACTTGCGATTGATCCGCGGACTGGACCAGTCGCGGGTTTTACAGAAACAGAAATTGCTAGGAATGGTTCAACAGCTTTTTCAGGCGTCGCCGGAAAAAACGGTGATCCGCCAGAAAGAAAGATTATACTCTCTCAAACATTTATTGGTGCAGCAGACCGTATCCACCATTCGGCTGGAAAAAGGCCGGTTCGACGGGCTGGCAAAAAATCTGAACGCGCTCAGCCCCCTTTCCATCCTGGACAGGGGGTACAGTATATGTACGCACGAAGGAAAAGTCGTGAAAACAAGTCCCCAGGTTCATGAAGGGGATTCCATCCAAGTGCGCCTGTCCAGGGGAGAGTTGGAATGTAAAGTAGAAAATACCCTTAAACCGAATGATCCATAGAGGTGATTATGGCGGAAATAAAATTTGAGAAGGCCATGGAAAGGTTGGAACAGATTGTCGATGAACTGGAAAAGGGAGACCTGGACATTGATAAATCCCTCCAGATTTTTGAAGAGGGGATCAAGATGTCCAGGACCTGTTCCAAAAAACTCTCCGATGCCGAGGCAAAGATAGAAAAACTAACCCGGAATCAAAAAGGCGAATTGATCACAGAACTTTTCCCGATGGAAGTGAAAGATGCCGAAGAAGACTGAAAAAATCCGTCTGGACACACTCCTGGTAAAAAAAAACTCGTATCATCCAAGGAACGTGCCCAGGCATTGATTCTCGCCGGTAAGGTGAGGGTGGAAAACGGAAAAGCTGATAAACCCGGCCGAATAGTTTCCGAAGAAGCTGAGGTACAAATCATCGAGGAAATCCATCCCTATGTCAGCCGCGGGGGATTAAAACTTGCACACGCTCTAGACATTTTTAAAATTTCCCCGCTAGGCAAAACCGCCGCGGACATAGGGGCCTCCACGGGGGGGTTTACGGACAGCCTGATCCAAAGAGGGGCGGAAAAAGTGTTCGCGGTGGACGTAGGGTATGGGCAGCTCGCCTGGAAAATCCGAAACAATCCCAGGGTAGTCTGTCTTGATCGCAAAAATGCCCGCCACCTGGAGTTTGATGATTTGGGTACTTCCATAGATCTGGCGGTGATGGATGTCTCGTTCATTTCCCTGAAACTGGTTCTTCCTCCCGTGCTGGAAATATTAAAGCCGGAGGGAGATTTCATCATGCTTGTGAAACCGCAATTCGAAGTGGGAAAAGATGAGGTGGAACGCAAAGGCATCATAAAAGATTCGGAGAAACATCTGCAGGTCGTAACAGGTTTAAATCAATTCGTCCGGGATCAGGGTTGGGCGATATGCGGCCTGACAACCTCTCCCATTACCGGAAAGAAAGGAAACAGGGAATTTCTAATGCATGGCGCCGGCACTTATCGGAATCGACAGATCGATTCTGTTAGTATCAGGCGGGAGGTGCTTCAATGATATTGAGCAATGCCGATATTTGCAAGATCTTGGAGGACGGGTTGTTCATCATAGATCCGCTTCCGGAAGAAGATCAGATCGATACGTCTTCCATTGATCTCAGAATCGGGGAGCCGATCTGGGTCTGGGATCCTACGTTAAGCGAACAGAATGAACGAGTGTCTATCGATACGGAGAACTTTGACTTCAAGAAGTTTTCCGAGCGTTATTTAATCCAGGTTCCTCCGGAGCCTTCCGGGAAATATTCCATCCGGCCGCAGACATTTTATCTTGCGCCTACCTTTGAAAAAGTAAAATTTCCAATGATTTCACGTCTTGCGGGACGTGTGGAGGGAAAAAGCAGTCTGGCTCGCCTGGGATTGGGGGTTCACATCACAGCGCCGACCATCCATTGCGGGACCGGGCTGGGCATCATCACCCTGGAAATTTTTAATCACGGACCCTTTTCCATCGATGTAAGCCCCGGTGTGACGCGCATCTGCCAGCTGATTCTCGAACAGGTGGTTAGTGAACCCGAAGAACGTGACTCCCGAACTTTCAAAGCCCAGAAAAACCCAAAAGGCTAGCCGCTAGTTCAAAAAATATTAGCCCGCATATTGCATGAGTCTTGTAGGATAAAGATTGGAAAACCTTGTTGAATCACCCTCACCCCACCCTCTCCGGTCAAGGGAGGGGGTGACAAAATGTTCCTTCTTCCCCGGCGGGAGAAGGCGAGGATGAAGGGGTTTTAAGAGGCCGAAGGCCTTCCACCCGCGTGGCAAGCTGGCCCTGGGGCGAGCAGACCACGGCTAGTGGACGCGCCGAGTGGTTAGAGTTGGTCGGTGTAAACGATGAAGCAGTCGGTGGGGTAGACCAGATGGGTTTCTCCCCACTGGTTGTCGGAGGCCAGATCCCATTCCGTTTCGTCTTCCAGGGGCTTCATACGAAGTCCGCCCGAGCCCCCATAAATGAGGAGTGCTGTTCCGTCCCCGGATTCTTCCACCCGGGAAGCGAAAGCGGGGCAGGGGGCGTTTTTTTCCGTGTCCCATCCCTTCACCTGGACGGGGATTTCCTCCCCGTTGACGGAATATTTTACGCAGAAGACTTCCCGCGGGGAGGAAACGTCGCGGTACATCATATTAAAATTTTCATCGATGTTGCCGTTGGCTTCGACTTCAAGGAACATGGTGGAACCTTTTGATGAAAAAAATAGGATACCTACATGATATCACATCGGGATTCAGGAACGAATCATTGTGAGGAGCATTTTGAATTTTTCTACTGCTTTGAGAGCATGGGGGACATCGGCGGGCATCAGCACCATTTGCCCGGCTAGTGCGGGGACGACTTTGCCGCCAATGGTCAGTTCCGCCTTTCCATCGAGAATTTGAACGACAGCGTCAAACGGGGCGGTGTGCTCGCTCAGGCCCTGCCTTTGGTCGAAGGCAAACAGGGTCAGCGTTCCCATTTTCTGGTTGACCAGAGTCTTGCTCACGATCGATCCCTGGGAACAACATTCCTACAGGGTACGAAGAACACGTGGAGACCCGATATTTTCCAAAAACTCCTGAATAATCAGAACCGCTATCTTAATAGGTCTGTTTAAAAATTTCGATGTTGGGTTTTCCCTGTTTTTTGGTATCGTGAATTTTACCGATCAAAAATTCCTTGTAAAATTTGATTAAGATCGGTTTCATGGATAAAACACTTTTGGCCCTCGTCGGTTTCTAACAATTGCTTGATTCGGGCATGGTTGTCGGGAGTGTGATCGTTGAATTTCAGAAATTCGATAAAATCATCATCGTGTTTGACCGCATAAAAAGGTTCATGACTAGTTAAGGAGCTGTTTTTTGATGATTTTTAATCCCATATTTTCTATTTAAAAAGAAATTATCCCAACTTAATAGTGCGAGGAAGGCTTCAAATGGAGCGATTTCATGGTTTTTGGTGAAAAAATCTGGGGAATCCAATGGGTGAAGGAGGAAAACGGGTTTTGCGGGTCAAATTTGATGGGAAATTGATGCTGGAATTTCATGGGACGAAGATAAGTAACGATGCCGGGTCGGCTATTTTTCACAAAGTTGACAAACCTATTGGTTTTAAATATACTTGGACAATCAGGATATTTTTTGCGTTTTTTATTTTCGGGATATCTTTATGCGGGAAAAGTTTTTCACAGCACTTCTTTTTCTCGGAATGATTATGTGGGCGGTGCCTGTGGTACAAGTTTCTGCGGATTCAATATATAGTCATGAAATGGTCTCTCCTTTTCAGAAACATGAGCACGGCAACCATCTGCATTGTGACCTGAGCAAACGTTTTGGTTCCCCGGTTTTTTGTCCTCACGGAAAAAATAGAAGAAATCTGGATCAAACGATCATTGGTCCTAACTGTGACGGCAAACCTTCCGGAGCCCTTCCTTCCACAGGGTCGGTTTTAGCGAAGGATTTCTCCAGCACCGACACAGGATTTGTTTTTGACCCATTTACAGGTTCATCATTGTATTCCCTTCCTTCCTTTAGTATGGGATTTCTTCTGTCTGACCCGCCGTATCATCCTCCAAAATCCATTTAGTTGTCTCCCTTAAGTTCAAGTCAATATTATTAGTTTTCCCTAAGCTGTATGTTCTTCCGTCGTGTTTTGTGAGTGACTGAAGGCAATGAGCCTCAAGGGTGTGGATAGACAATTAAACAAGGGGATTTTTATGAGACTACTAAAATTTTTTCTAAGCGGGATCGTAACAGTTTTACTGCTATATTCTCAGGCGTGGGCCTATGTGGGGCTATGTTGCGCGCATTGCGGCGGCAACATGCCGATGAACATCATGGGGGGGGGCGTTCCTGAAACGCACGAATTCCGGTTCAAACTCAGTCAAATGTTCATGCGGATGGGTCCCCTCAAGGACGGGACCGACGACGTTGATTCTGAGATTCTTCTGGGAGCTGCTAATACGGGAAACCACACTTTCCCCGCGGTACCTACCGAGATGCGGATGTACATGACCATGGTGTCGGCGGCCTATTCTTTCAACGACAATTTTGCCGCCATGATCATGACCGGGTACAGACGAAA
>JAYZAN010000086.1:0-10534 GCA_036339675.1 Nitrospinota bacterium | reverse complement strand
TGGATGATGAGGTCATCCAGCTCCTGCGTGTCGAAAATGACCTTTCCTCTCAAGAGGTCTTCGACGGTCACCGTTCCTTCCAGCGGGGCCTTGAACCGGATGACTGAGGGAATCCCTTGCGGGCTATCCTGTTTATTGCGGCAGGTGCCGTCGTATTTTGGTTTGAGTCCCTGCTTCTGAGCTTCCTTGCGTTTGGCCTCCAGCTCTTCCGGGGTACAGAAACAGCGGTAGGCTTTGTCCTGGTTTAAAAGCTGGTCGACCTTTTCTTTATAAATATCCTTACGTTCTGTTTGCCGGAAAGGACCTTCGTCCCAGTCGAGTCCCAGCCAGCGAATGGATTCGAGGATTTCTTCGATGGACCCCTCGGTGGAGCGCGACAGGTCGGTGTCCTCGATACGCAGGATGAATTTGCCGCCGCGATGGCGGGCGAAAAGCCAGTTGAAAAGTGCGGTTCTCACCCCTCCTATGTGCAAAAAGCCTGTCGGACTGGGGGCGAACCGTACTCTAATTTCATCACTCATGGTTAAAGTGCCGGTAATTCAGGTTCAAGAGGGGAACGATCGACGGCATCGACCTGAAAATTAGCTGTTAAGAGTATCAATTTAACGGAAAAGTTTAAACCTGAAAAAATGTTTACGGATTACTGGCATCCGGATTCGCAATTTGCGCCTATGCCCGGCCAAAAAATGTCATTTTGACAAATTTCTTTCCTGAACTTTTACCTTATTGCTTCGGAAAAATTCCCTGCTGAAAATTGAAATGGACTGAAAAGCCAATGGAAAAGAAATTTGCCTAAAAATAGCCGGGTTAGTTGTTTTATGAACCGGCCTGAAAAAATTCGTGAGCTTTTTGAAAAGGCTAGAATGACCCGGAAGCCGGATCTTTCTCTTTTCCCATTACAGAAACTTCCTGAAAGATTTGTATAAATGAATCGCGTTAGGCTTAAATTTTGTAAGGATGGCCCGTGCCGGCTGACTCTACACAAGAGCCGGGATTTCTACTATAATTGGAATAGAAAATGCATTGTTTTTTAAGGCACCCGGCAAGCCGGAAAGGGAGGTTTTATGAAGGTTTCATCCAGAATCCGGAAATTCTCGGGTCCCGCCATTTTGGCGTTGATCGTTTGTATTCCCGCCAAGGTGTGGGCTAATCAGTGAGAATTAACGTTGTTCAAGGAAAATTTTTACGACAGGGACCAGTTCGGAGGTCCTAACGTGACGTGCGGTGGGATTTTTCACGCCGATATCGGCCAGAATGTCCCGGACCTTCGTAGAAATTTTAATTACTATCATTGTGATGGAGAATTTTCCCTGACCCTAGAAGGACCCTCAGGGACCACCCTGACCCTTTACGACCAGTTTGAGTTCGGAAAAAATGGAGGGTATCTCACCATCCGGAAGACGGATGACCGGATGATCTGGGTATATGAGTTCGAGGATTTTCCATCCGATCAATGGGCCTGCTCTGAAGAGGATAAAAACTCCGGCGCTTTTGAGGTGTATTATCATCATGCACCCTTATTCAAAAGTAATATATCCTCCATCGAATGGAGCCCGCTCGGAGCGGAGCCAGCCCGCCATGCGGACGGAGAATAAGTTAAAACTTGTTGGGCTAACGATGGTCGTTGTGCGCAATCTAGAACTCCGCCCTGTTGGGTTCAGCGTCACGCTGGCCGCGGAGCGCGATACTGAATTTTAAATTAAACTGCGGAGCTACTCCGCTTAATTTTCTTGAGGACTTCCATTTGGTAACTAAGGAGACACCCTGCAGATCCATACTCACCCGCACCTCCGGCTATCTCAGGGAGGTCTGTTCCCATTCCCTGAACCCCTATACCGGCTGTGGATTCGGAAAATCCTCCTGCGGGGAAGGGTGTTATGTCCGCTTCAATCAATGGCTCACCCGCGGACGGGAATGGGGAAGTTTCGTGGACGTGAAAATCAACGCCCCGGAAGTTTACCTTAAAACAGCTTCAGCGGAAAAGCGGTGGGCGCAAAAAAAATCCGGGTGCTTTTCAGTTTTCTTTTCCAGTTCCACCGACCCCTGGCAGCCGATTGAAAAAATATACCGCCTGTCGAGAAAAATTCTTCATGCATTCACCGAGTTTCCTCCCGACCGTTTGATCCTACAGACGCACACGTCCGCTATTCTGGATGATGTGGAATTGATCCGCTCCCTTTCCGGTTCTTGCGACCTTCGTGTTCATATTTCGGTCGAGGGGGACCTGGAACGCCTCCCCGGCCTAGCCCCGCCTCCCTGTTCGCTGGAGGACCGGTTGTCCCTCATCGGCGAACTGTCGGCGCATGGGATCAGGACCGTCGCCTGCCTTTCCCCTTTGTACCCGATGAAAGATCCGGAAGCATTTTTCAAAAAATTATCGGCCCTGGGGACGGAGGCGGTGGTGATCGACCATTTCATCGAGGGCGACGGCACTCCAGACGGATCAAGAACGCAGAAAACCAGGTTGCCGGAGGCCATGGCCCAGGTCCTGGATGAATCGGTCGAGCTTTCGTACAGGGACCGGATCGCCCGGATCGCCGAAAAATTCCTTCCGGTCGGCATTTCCCGCTCGGGATTCGCGGGAAACTTTTCCGGACTTTCATCATGAAAATCGAACTCCCCGGAGAGCTCGCCCGGATCTTGAACGACATCGACGGGCGTGGTTACAAGGCCTACAAGGCCCTGCAGGGAAAATCCTTTGAGTTCTCGCTGTTCCATGTCCGGTTCGAACATGTTCAGGGGGACCCTTTCGCCCTTCCTACCCGGCTGTCCGTGACGGTCGACCCCGATGCCGCCGGATTCGATACAGAACTGTACGACACCCCGACCCGGAGGCTTGCCCTGGAAGATTTTTTACTAAGGGCGGTTCTGGAGAAAATCGGAAAAAACAAAATCAGGGTCCGCGGAACAGGTAAAAGCGGAGAGGTGAGCGTTCTCAAGCCCGGACAAAAAATTCTCAAACGCAGCGCCATGCTGGTGCAGGGAAACAAAATTCAGCTCATTCTCTTTGCCGGTCTCCCCGCCGACGGCAGAACCATCCTCGGCAAAGAATGTCTCAAACTATTTGCCGAGGTGCTTCCGTCCATATGGAGCGGGTCGCTTCTGGCGTCGTCCCTGGATGTGTCCCGGATAAAACAATGGCTCGAAACCCTTGAAGATCACAAGGCGCTTCAGGACGAACTGGAAAAGACCAGCTGGTCGGCGTTTGTCGCCGACGGGTCTCTGCTTCCCCGCGAGTCGGGGATCAGCGATCGACCGTTGAATAAAAAAGGTGTTAAAATTATCGCGCCGGCAACCTTTTCAGAGGAGGTGACCCTGCCGCACCGGGGCCGGGTTCGGGGGATGGCCGTGCCCAGGGGAATCACCCTGATCGTTGGCGGCGGGTTCCACGGCAAGAGTGCCTTGTTGAGAGCGTTGCAGGATGGGGTGTATCCACATATTCCGGGAGACGGGCGTGAAGCCATAGCCACGATGAGGTCGGCCGTGAAGGTCCGCGCCGAGGACGGGCGTTCGGTGAAAAACGTCGATGTCTCCGGGTTCATGGACCGCCTGCCGCTGGTCGAATCGACCCGGTCTTTTTTCACTCAGGCCGCCAGCGGTTCGACATCCCAGGCGGTCAACATTCTCGAAGCCATCGAGGCGGGAAGCGGGCTCCTGCTCATGGATGAGGACACCTGTGCCACCAACTTCATGATCCGCGATGCGCGCATGCAGGCGCTCATCGAATCGGACATGGAACCGATCACCCCTTTCCTCGACCGGGTCGAGGAAATCCACGATGTGCTTGGAGCGAACGTCATCCTGGTGATGGGCGGGAGCGGCGATTATTTCGATTGCGCACATCATGTGATCGCCATGAAAGAATTCATTCCCCAGTGCGTGACCGGGGAAGCGAAAGCGATCATCGAGAAAAATCCGGGGGAGAGAAAAAAAGAAACCTCCTTCCCGTTTCCCAAAGTGCAGGAACGGTGTGTGGAACTTAAAGGACTCAGTTTCAACCGGGGTAAAAAAGAATGCGTCATTCAAACCCGCGGAACCGATACGCTGGTGCTGGGAAGGACGGATGTCGACACGCGCTACCTGGAACAACTGGTGGAGGAGGGCCAACTGGAATTGTGCGGATGGATTTTAAACCGGCTGAAATCGGATATGAAGGAAAACACCGAATCTAGCATTAGCAGACTTAAAACTCTGTTCGCGACACTGGAAGAAAACGGTCTGGACACTTTTAACCCGTTTAACAACGGATTGCTGGTGCTTCCCCGCATCCAGGAAGCCATGGCTGTTTTGAACCGGATCCGCTGAATTCGCTAAATTATTTCTCTGTACTCTGTTTAAAGTGTAAGCTTTTGTAAATCGATGCGACTTAGAATTAAATTTGAACAGATCAACCGATTTTCCCATACAATCATGGGTCGATATTGACCCCGGGAGAGCACTCATGACAAAATATAATATTCCTTCTCTGATAATACTGGTTTCGTTCATATTCGCGTTGACCACCCTCAACGCTTCATCCAACGAAGAAGGGAACAACAAAAAAATGCTTGAACCATCCTCAAACAATACCGCGGTCGCCACCTTTGCCGGCGGCTGTTTCTGGTGCATGGAACCTCCCTTCGAGAAACTTCCGGGGGTCCAAGACGTCATCTCGGGATATACGGGAGGACGCACGAAGAATCCGTCTTATGAAGAAGTCTCGCGCGGTTCTACGGGCCATGTCGAGGCGGTCCAGATCCATTACGATCCGTCGAAGATTTCCTATTCCGATCTTCTGGAGGTCCTCTGGAGAAACATCGATCCTACCGACGGGGGCGGGCAGTTCGTTGATCGCGGGGACCACTACGCCTCAGCAATATTTTTCCACGATGAGGAACAGAAAAAACTGGCCGAGCAATCGAAGAACGAACTTAAAAAAAGCCGAAGGTTCGACCGCAAGATCGTGACCCCGATCGTGAAAGCCATGAAGTTTTATCCTGCGGAGGAATACCATCAGGACTTTTATAAAAAAAGTACTGTCCGTTACAAGACGTACCGCTTCGGCTCCGGCCGGGACCGGTTCATCGACCACGCCTGGGGCGATGAAAGAAACTTCAAGCCGGTAAAGAAAATCAGTTCCAGCGACCCCTCTTCCGGTAAAGCATTTTCCAAGCCGTCAAAGGAGATTTTGAAGAAAACGCTGACCAGCGTGGAATTCAATGTCACCCAGAAGGACGGCACGGAGTCCCCTTACGCGAACGAGTTCTGGAACAACAAGGAACCTGGTATTTATGTAGACGTCGTATCCGGCGAGCCGCTGTTCAGTTCCACCGACAAGTTCGAGTCCGGGACGGGATGGCCGTCTTTCACCCGGCCGCTGGTCAAGGAGAATATGGTCGAGAACACGGATGCCAGCTTATTCATGACCCGTACGGAAGTGAGATCGAAACACGCAGATTCCCACCTGGGCCATTTGTTTTCCGACGGGCCGCAGCCGACCGGCTTGAGATACTGTATCAACTCGGCCTCCCTGAGGTTCATCCCGGCAAGTCAACTCGAGGAAGCGGGGTACGGAGAATACGCCTCCCTGTTTCTCAAGAAGACTTGAATATATTTTTCTTTTATTTCCCCGGCTGGAAAGTAACTAGCGGGGGTTGCGGGGGCAGGGTGTAGGTCCCGGGTTCTAAATTTCGGGTAAGACCGATCTGCCTCGACGGCCAGTTGCCTTTCAACTGGTTGTCGGGGGCGCTTCCTTTAAAAACGAGGTGCCCGTATTTGCTGTAATGCGGCAGTTTGCGGATGAGTCCGGGTACGGCTTGCACCAACCCCACGATCACCCAGGTGACGGAGCCGGATTTTTGTCCTGGGCGGCTCAGGGTAAAGACGAAACTGTGATCCCTCCACGGGAAAGACTTTCCTTCTATATGGACCCCAGTTTTATCCATCTTGATTCCATTGAGCGCCAGTTGCGGAAGCAGAAGCTCTGCCAGTTTGTTCCCACGGCCGAATACCCAGAGGCTTCCCTCCGGCAGGGGCGAGAGCATGTCGTCTTTCAGATTTTTTCCTTTCGGAGATAATCCCGCCGCCAGCTCGTGATAGGCCAGTTGAAGATCGGGATATTCCTCACCCGACGGTAGAATATGCGTGATATCTTTCGCCCCGAAAGTCTGCCCGATGCTCGGGGGCACCTCAAACGGATCCAGCCTGCGGAACACTTCGTGATAGGGGTCGACTCGGACCGCCATCGGTTTTGCTGAAACTTCCAATGAAAGGGTTTCTTCCTTTTTATTGAGCGTCACCAGCTTGAAAACGGGTTTCTGTTGTCCGGCCAGCCAGACGGCGACGGGGAGGATGAGTTCAAAAGCCTGGTCTTTCTGTTTTTGCCGGATGGATAGCTCCAGTTGAAATTTTCCATCGGCCTGTTTCGCCCTGGCTTCTGTCAATTCCAGTTCAGGAGCCCCTGTTCTTTGGGTCCATTGGTCAAAAAACGGTTTCAGGTTCTTCCCCGAAACCGATTCAAAGGATTCGCGCAGGTGGTTGAATCCGGCAAACTGAAATCGGTTGTGTTTGTAGAAATTCTGCAGGCATTTAAGAAACACATCGTTTCCCAACCGGGAGCGCAGCATCTGAAACATCATGAGTGTTTTTCCATAACCCACCGCTTGCGAAGCCATGCTATCCCTGGATTTGAATTTCACCAGGGGAAAGTCGTTCGATGGGTTGACGTAGTTGAGGTATTTCATCATTTCCTGGAACCGGTACTTTTTTCCGCTGCCTTTCAATTCTGCCAGCAGGTGGTCGGAGAGGTAAGCGGTGAGCCCCTCGGACCAGTTGCCCGAGTTGAAGTCGATGTAAACACCGTTTCCCCACCAGTTGTGAAGGATCTCGTGCGGGTAGGAGGTGTCCAGGATGAAGGGGAAACGGATGATCCTGGACCCGAGCAGGGTGAACGAGGGCATGCCGAACCCTGTCTGGCGAGAGTTCTCCACCAGCGCGAATTTCGGGTACGGGTAGGGACCGAGAAGTTTTTCGTAAAAGTCGAGATAGTCTTTGGCTCTTTGGATATAGCGGCCCGCCATGCGGGGGTCCTTATTTATGAGGAAAGCGTAAATCTTTTTGCTCCCATGAGGTTCCATATATTCCTCAAACCGGTCGGCGATCAGGAAAATTTCCTCCATGGGGTTTGACGCTTCCCAAATCATCTCGCGGCGTTTTTCACCGACGGTATCCTGGAGCTTTCTTCCCTGGCTCACCACCCTCCAGTCGGCGGGTGTTTTCACTTTCAGACGGAAGGTGACCAGCTTCGGAAATCCCTCCCTGGTCAGTGAGGTGGGATAAAAATAGCTGGCGCCTGAGAGAAGGAGTCCTTCTTCAGAAACGTTTTCATCGCTCGGGGAAGGCGAGCGTAACGGGTCGTAAACGGTTCCAGAATATTGAAACTCTATTTTCAGATTGTCCGGCCAGAGTTCTCTGTCAGGTTTGGATATATCGATGCGGGTGAGCCGGGTTTCAGAAGATTCTTCCTTATAAGAAGAAAATTTGACAGTCCAGGCTGAATGACCGGACACAGCCGCTTTTTCGATCTCATAGTCGGCGTGAAGCGCCAGGGTTGTCGTGTTTTTCTGCGGGTCAAGGGGGTTTAAAGTCATTACATCGTGGATATCGGCGGATTTTTTTTCAGGGTGAAGGACGACGGACAACTCGTGGTGGTTGGGAGGGGCCATGGCAAAGGATGATGACGATAAAACGCCCAACAACCATCCTATGACGATTAGGCAGGAGAACGGTTTCATTTAACTGACAATTGAATCGACGCCGCGGTGGTTGTCCCCGAGCACTCGTACGACCACGCGGTTGGGGATACAGGCGGACAGGCGATCCGCGTACCGGATGTATCCGGACTTGATGCATACCTTATTCTTGCAGGGAGATTTAAGTATGCGGGCCCTGCCGTCCCGGATTTCCACTTCGGTGATTCCCAGAGGGCCTTCGACATGAGTGTGCTGGTCTTTGGACAGGGGCAGACGGGCCACTTCCTTTTGGTCCACTTCGATCACCACCCAGTTTCCCTGAACTGTCCCGGTTCCCAGCCAGCCAATCAATGCCACGTTCAATGCGAACAGAGCGGAAAATAAAATTTTGTCAGCCCGGGTGGTTGTTTTAAACGTTGGCATTTAAAAGAAGTTAAATAGGATGTTTGAATTTATCTGGTTCACGATAAAAATTTATCGGCAGAGGCGGTTTTCATTGCCCGCATATAAATAATGTATCTGTTTAAATGATATTCATCAAGTTCAGTTGTCCTCCCATAAGATGCCCGAGAGCCTGCTTGAGTTTTTGGTGGGTGGGTTCCTGAAGCTGCGGGTCTTTGTCGATCAGTAGGAAGGCTTCCTTGCGGGCCAGTTCGAGAATTTTGATATCTCGCAACAGGTTGGCGATTTTCAGCAGGGGCATTCCCGACTGGCGGGTGCCCATGAAATCGCCCGGCCCGCGGATTTTAAGATCCTCCTCAGCGATGATGAACCCGTCGCCGGTTTTTTGGATGGCCTCCAGCCGCGATTTCCCGTCTTCTGAGAACGGGGGATAGGCGATGAGCAGGCATTTTGAGTGGTGTTTGCCTCGCCCGACCCGCCCGCGCAGTTGGTGAAGCTGGGACAACCCAAACCGTTCGGCGTGTTCGATGATGATGGTGGCGGCGTTGGGCACGTCGATGCCGACCTCGATGACCGTGGTCGCGACGAGGATGTGAACCTCTCCCTTGAGAAAATCGGACATGATTTGCTGCCGCTCGTCCTTTTTGAGTTTCCCATGTATCAGGCTCACTTTCAGATCCGGAAACAGCCGGTGCTGGAGATGCTCATGAACCTCCTCCGCCGCTTTCAAATCGCTGGTTTCGGATTCTTCGATAAGAGGGCAGACCACATAAGCCTGCCGTCCCTGTTCGATTTCTTCTCTCAGCAGGGTGTAGGCGTCTTTCCGGTCTTTGTCGTAGATCAACCGGGTTTCGATGGGTTGTCTTCCCGGGGGGAATTCATCCAGGAAGGAAACATCCATGTCTCCATAAAGAGTGAGGGCCAGGGAACGGGGGATCGGCGTGGCCGTCATGATGAGGACATGGGGAAACAGTCCTTTTTTGCCGATGGCTTCCCGCTGCAGGACGCCGAACCGGTGCTGCTCGTCGATGACGGCGAGACCTAGGTGCTTGAATTGAACGTCTTTCTGGATCAAGGCATGGGTGCCTATCACGATTTGAAAATTTCCTTCGCCGATATCGTTCTGAATCCGTTTTCTGTCTTTAGCGGATAAAGCGCTAGTGACCAGTTCCAGGGAGATATTCAACCGGTCGCAAAAGGGTCGGATATTCAGATAATGCTGTTCGGCCAGAATTTCTGTAGGGGCCATGAGCGCGGCTTGCGCTCCGTTGTCCACGGCGGTGAGCATGGATATAAGGGCGACGATGGTTTTTCCGCTCCCGACATCTCCCTGGAGGAGACGGTTCATGGGCCGGTCCTGTTCGAGGTCGTCCATGATTTCGCCCAGCACCTTTTTCTGGGCGCCGGTCAATTCGAACCGCATCAATTTTACAAATTTGCGGATGGTGTCTCCGCGGGTTTTCAGAGGCCGGCCTTTTTCTACCGAATCGGTATGTCTTCGCTTATACGCCAAGGCCAGCTGAATCAAAAAAAGTTCCTCAAAAATCAAACGCGTTTGCGGGGGGGTTTTAAACTGGTTCAGTTGTTTCTCCGAAAAGGTTTCTGGGGGGAAATGCGATTGCAGGAGGGCCGCGTCCTGCTTTGGAAAATGGTGGCGCCTAATTATTTCGTCCGGAAGAAATTCCTCAACATGGGGGAGATATTTGTCCAGCACGTTTTTCACGATGGAGCGCAGGGATTTTAAATGCAATCCCTCCGTGGTGTGGTAGACGGGAACGATCCTCCCGACTTCGAGGGAATCCAGTTCGGTCCCTTCCATGATATCGGTATCCGGGTGGATGATTTCCAGTCCGGCTCCTGATTTCCGGTTGAAGGCCGGCTTTCCGGACAGGATCAGGCTTTGTCCGGCCTGGTATTTCCCGAGCATGTATTTTTCGTTAAATTGAAACCATTTTGCCCGGATGACCCCGGACTCGTCCTGTAGGATGATTTCGAAGATTTTTTTTCTGCGTCCGATACGAAAGGTGCCCGTGTTGAGAATTTTTCCGGTAAAAGTGGCCTGTTCTCCGGCGGTCAGTTCGGAAATCTTTTTGACCCGGCTCCTGTCTTCGTACCGGAAAGGAAGAAAAAAGAGCATATCTCCTATTGTTGACAGATACAGCTTCTGAAGCAGCATCGATCTTTTCGGTCCCACGCCTTTAACAAACTGAAGCGGATCCTGGAGCGGATTGTCGGAATGAGATTTTTCGGGACATTGCATTGGATGATTAAGATTTGTGTACAGTTTGGGGCGCGGGATGCGGCTCGACATTCTGAATATTGATTATCCCTTTCTGCGTGCCTCCTGACAAGTTAACAAATTCCCTATGGATCGATTGAAGCCGCGAAGCTTTCGAAGTAAA
>JAYZAN010000085.1:0-4632 GCA_036339675.1 Nitrospinota bacterium | reverse complement strand
CTCCTGTACGGCGGGGCTCCATCTTTCCATTTCCGCAATGGGTTTTAAGGATGGTGATGAGATCATCACCACACCCATGACGTTTCCTGCCACTGCCAACGTCATGGTTCGAGAGCGGTTGAAACCGGTTTTTGTCGACATCGAGCCTGGAACCCTGGATCTGGATGCGAACCGGATCGAAGAAAAGATCACCCCGAAAACACGGGCCATTGTTCCCGTTCATTTCGCGGGCCATCCCTGCGACATGGATGCGATCGAGGCCATCGCCAAAAACCATAAACTGGTGGTCATCGAGGATGCCGCCCATGCCCTGGAAACCGAATATAAGGGAAGAAAAATCGGCAACCTCGGCAACCTCACGTCTTTCAGTTTTTACGCCAATAAGAATATCACCACCGGGGAAGGGGGGATGCTCACCACTAACGACGACGCCCTGGCGGATAAATTCAGGGAGATGCGGCTCCAGGGTCTCAGCCGGGATGCCTGGAAGCGGTATGGCAAGGGGGGGTTCTCCCACTGGGAATTGCACGATCCCGGTTACAAATACAACATGACCGATATCAACGCCGCCCTTGGCATTCACCAGATTAAAAAAATTGAAAAATTTTATGATTTGCGCAAGCGGTATGCCGCCGTTTATGACGAGGCGTTCAAAGAAATTCCCCAGATCGAAGTTCTAAAGGTCAGGGAATACGCGAAACCTTCCTACCATCTGTACATGATCGCCCTGCGTTTAGATCGATTAACCTTGACCCGCGACCAATTTATCGACGCGGTCGAATCGGGTGGTATCGGGGTGGCGGTACATTATATCGCCCTGCACCTGCAGCCCTATTACCGCCGCGTCTTCAAAACCCGACCCGAAGACTGCCCCATCGCTTCTGAATATTCCGAGCGGGTTCTTTCCCTCCCTTTGTTTCCTAAAATGGCTCCGGAAGATGTAGAACGGGTTGTCGCTGTAGTAAAAGATGTGGTAGAAAAACATAAACGATAATCCCCGTAAAAAACATTTCCGAAAATATCTGCGGGCTGTCTCTTCGCGGGGCGGAATTTTCAACGGGGAGCAGAAAACAGATTGCACCCGATACTTGAAAATGAAACGATATGAAGAATGCATACAGCCTATCCGCACCGCCCTTCAATACAGTCCCAAGATGGCGCAGGACTCCCATTTCAAGCTGGGTACAGTTTTTATGATTTTGAAACAGGTTATGTCGGCGCTGGAGCCCTTGAGAGAGGCCTTGAAGGCCGGTCCCGACTAATGAAAAAATTCAAAACCTTCTTGCCGAGGCCCTTTACCGAGCGGGCCTGATCCACGCAGAGAACGGTAAATACCAGGAGGAAATTGATGTTCTGCGGGGAGCCGTCTTCTCAACCCCACTCACTACATGGCGCATTACCAGTTGGGACGGGCTTACGACAGCATCAGGATGGGACAAAAAGCCGTCGTACATAACAATTATCGCCAAACAGTATTTTGCCGAGAACTACGATGATGAACTGCTCAGGAAAACGATCCGGTTTCTTCAGCGCTATTATCAGAAACACGATTTAAAACCCGGAAATTTTGCGAAGATCGAAGGCCGTTCCATCAACAGGGCAAGGAGGTTCTATTTAAGATCCTTGAACAACCGTATCAGGTCCGTCAAGGCCTTCGACCGTCCCGCCTCGGACAGTTTCTTGACCTGGCCGCTGAACTCTTTTTCGTTTTTGAAACCGAGCTCGATTTTAATTTCCTCGGTTTCGAAATTTTCAGGGGTGCGGACCCGGGTCCCGGGAGCCAATTGCAATTGATCGAGAATGCGGACCAGTTTTTTCTGCAGGCCCGAAAGGAAGGGGTTTCGCCGATCATGGAGAAATTGATGGACCGTATCGTACAAGTCGGGAGAGGGCGCTTCTTTCCCTTTCAACATCGCCTGAATTTCCTGTTGGGAAAGGATGTTTGCAGGAGGTTGACGATCACGTTTGGCAAGGTCATCGATCAAATCCAGCAGGTCGCGCCATTTATTGATTCCCGGCCGAAGGATATTAAACACCCGTTCGACCGCATCCTGGCTTTCGCGGTCCCAGTCAAGCATCGCAGAGAAATGACGCAGCGGGACCTTCGTGTCATGGAGCAGTTGTTTCAAAGACTCATTCAAGGTGTGAGCCTGAAGAAAGTTTTCGAATAACTTTTTGCTACGCTCCAACGCCAGCATTGGCATATAATCCTGGATAACCTTAGACTCGTTTATTCCGGCTTTCACCAGCCTGTCAAGAATACCCGCTTTTTCAATATCACTGTACTGTCTGTGCGACCGATTTTCAGACAGATTGATCGACAGCATGGTTTCCTCATTGACATTCCGGTCAACGATCCGGACAGGTATTTCTTGATGGCCTGCTTTCCCGGCGACCTTCAACCGGCGGTGGCCTGAGATCACCCGGTGTAGCGGATGAGGGTGTGTGAGAAGGATCGGATGAATGATTCCAATTTGAAATATGGAATTTTCCAGCAGTTCAGGGGGAGGATCCCGTGAAAAATCGGTCAATCTGCACGCAACATCGATATCCTTTAAGGACATATTTCGAAATTGATTTTCCTTAAATCCCGTAGTCATTTTTTCATTTCCTCAAAACCCGGTTTTTGGTTACCAGGCTGCCTGATTCTTTTACTTGGAACCGGCGGTTGTCTGTGGGATTCCGCTCCTGAAGGTATGGTTTTGGTTTCCGGGGGCGAGTTCAAAATGGGCACCGATCTTGTCGACCTTGAAAACCATGCTCTGTCGGTCGGCCTGCCCAAGCCCTGGTACGCCGACGAATTCCCGGAAAGGAAGGTCTACCTTAAGGATTTTTATATCGATCAATATGAAGTCACCAACAGGCAGTATTACATATTTTGCCAGGCGACGGACCGTAAACCTCCACGAACCTGGGGCGGGTTGAAATACCCGGACGGGAGAGACGAATACCCGGTCAGCCATGTCAATTTTTTTGATGCTTCCGCATATGCGGATTGGGCAGGAAAACGCCTGCCCACGGAAGCGGAATGGGAAAAAGCCGCCCGCGGCCCCGACAATTATATCTACCCCTGGGGAAATGAATTCGATCCCAACGGGGCAAATATAAGTACCTCGAGAAAGACCAAATCCGGCCGCGGACTGAAACCGGTCGGAAGTTTTCCAGGGGGGGTGAGTTACTACGGGGTTTACGATATGGTGGGCAATCTCTGGGAATGGGTCTGGGACTATTACCGGCCGTATCCGGGAAGCACGTTTCCGAGCGGTGCCTTCGACAAAAAAATGCTCGTGGTCCGGGGGCTTTCCTATTTGAGTGTGGGGCATTTTCCCGCGGACGAATATATGAAAGTGGTTTCACTCAAGGCCCGGGCCTCGTTCCGGGAAAGGCTCAGTCCGTTTGCCCGGGAAAAAGACGTCGGTTTCCGCTGTGTGAAAGAAAAACCGGTATGGTATGAAAATTTTTTTAGGAAACCCGCTTGGGAAAGAGGCAAAGTGTCATTATGAAGCCGGGCGCGTATTATTTTGAGGTGATCCTGTACACCACGCCGAGAGAATCGTCCGAAAGATAGAGGTCGCCTTCTGGGGAGACCTCAAGGTCCACGGGCCTGCCGTCCACGTTGCCGTCTTCACTGAGCCACCCCGTGATGAAATCCTCTTGGGAGAGAATGTTGCCTTTCTCATCCAGTTTCAGCCGTACCACCTTATAGCCCGCCGGGACGGAGCGGTTCCAGGACCCATGAAAAGAGATGAATAAACTATGGTTATAACGGGAGGGAAGTTTTCCCGTCCGATAAAATGCCAGGCCCAGCGGGGCCATATGGGCGGTGAACATATGGGCTGGGGGTTCGGTGGTCTGGCAGTCATAACCGTTGCCGAAATCCGGATCGGGCAGACGGATTTGATAACAGAAAGGCCAGCCGTAATGTTTTCCTTTGCGGATGATGTTCAACTCCTCCTGCGGGTAATCGTCTCCCAGCCAGTCCCGACCATTGTTGACGCCCCAAAGTTCCCCGGTATAGGGAGAGAACTCGATGCCCACCGAGTTTCTTAAACCCGAGGCGAAGATTTCCCCTCCCGTTCCATCGAGATTGAAAATGGATATGGCGGCCCGCATCGGATTTTTTTCTATGCAGACATTGCATGAAGATCCCACTGAAAGGTAAAGTTTATTATCCTTGATCTTGATAGTTCGGGTAAAATGCCCGCCGCCCGGAATGTTGGAAACGATGGTTTTGGGCGGACCGAAAGTGAAAGGTTTGGCGATCCGTTTGATTCGTATGACCTGGTATTCCTCGGCGATATAAAGGTAGTAGTCCTTTCCGATATTGACGAAGGCCAGCCCATGCGGGGCTTCCCGGCCTTCAAGGATGCTCACCACCCGGTCGCCGCCGCCATCTGTGTTTTTATCCGGCAGGGCGACGACTTTGCCGGCCCGCGTGCGGCTCAGGAACAAAACCCCCTGATCGTCAAACGCCATGTGGCGGGCTTTGGAGACATCGTCGGCGAAAATGTTGACTTTCAGATTCGGGAGAAAGTTCAGGTTCAAACCTGGGAGAGGCGAACCTCCCGCAAAAGCCGTCTGGCTCCACGTGCAGGCGAAACATAAAATAATGAAATGGTTCGAAAGAATTTT
>JAYZAN010000084.1:0-34637 GCA_036339675.1 Nitrospinota bacterium | reverse complement strand
TGGCTTTTCTTGGTGAGGAGATAATGGGTGTATTCATGGCTGAGGGTGTCCAGCCAGTTATAGCCCCGAATTAAAGATCCCGGAGAGATCATCATGATCCGGTGGTATTTGCATAAAGCGACGGTTCCGGAGGTCACGATGTCTTTCAAGGTCAAAGGGGAAATCCGGGAAAATTTTTTGCGGTCGGGATAGATTTCGACCCGGACTTTTTCTTCCGGATAGTAATTCAGTAGTTTTCCAAGAACCGTGTAAGATTTTTCCAGGGCCTGTTCGGCGTAGTGGGCCAGGATTTCATCGGGCCCCTCCTCGAACAGGAAAATAAAATGTTTCGATTCTTGGGAGATAAAATTCCTGGTGGCCTCGCGGGTGTTTTTTGCGAGGGTTTTAAATTCCTTCACGGACCGGTGAGAGTCCTCGACCTGTTTCAGGATGTTCCAGGCGAAATCGTAATGGCCCGTCATGAACTGGACCCGCGCGTTGAGGAAATGGGCGTCCCCGGATTCGGGATAATTTTCCAGGAGTCTTAGAGTCAGCCGTTCCGCCTCGGCGATATCCCAATCTTCGATAAGCTTGTGACCATCGAATATTTCATCGGGCCCCATCGATATCTCGGCCCTGGCTCCGAATGGGAGTACCATAACCGTTAAAAGGATCAGGACCCTTACTGATAGATAAAGGGGTCTCATTTCACCAGTTCCTTATAGTATTCGCCGACCATCCGCTCGTAATTTTTAGGTGTCTGCCGTTTCATGGCATCTAGGATTTCCTCCCTGAACTCGGTCGGCACTTTGTATTGGTCTTCCGTGGGGAGAAGTACCCTTTCCCTCTGCATTCGGACCGAGCCTCCCCGTCTGGGGTCGCGGGCGCTTCCCGTTCCCAGCTTCAGGGGTGTTTTCCGCTGCGCGTTTCTCTGCATCTGATTGTTGGTGTTTTTGATTTCATCCAGCAAATCGCGCGTTTTCCTGATCTGCTGCAGGGCCCGGTTTTCCGATTCCACCCCTCCCTGGACATCCTGGCCATTTAAATCGTTCTCAGCCTGTTTCATGAGGTTGCCGGCCCGGGACATTCCTTTTGATAGGTCGGGGGAGATGGTCGGGTTCTGCTGGTTCATTTCTGAAAACTGCTCGGACAGGTCTCTGGACTCGCCTTCCATCTGATTTTGCCGGCGGGCCATTTCCGTGAGCTGGGAACGGTCTTTCTGGGTGAGCATGGACGGGTAGTTGTCCCTGAGTTCCCGCATCGTTGAGCCTAGTTTCTTCGAGATTTCCCCGTTCAGCCGGGTCACTTCCCGAAGATCGCTGTCCACTCGATCCGCCAGGTCTTCCCGGCGGTTGGGCGTCGTTCTCAGGTTGTTTTGCAGGCGGAAAGTCTCGGGATAGGTGTTCTTGAATAGATGGTTGAACTCGTTCAGGTCCCTCAGTTCGGCCAACTCTTCCAGATTGCGGTATTTCTCATTCACGTTGGGAAGGGATTCCAGATACTTTTGGAATTCTTTGACGCGCAGGGAATCTTTTTCCTTCAAAAGGCGGGTCAATTCCCTGCGGGATTTGTTCAAAGCCCTGAAATTCGCTTCCAGGCCTTCACTGAGGCTGGGCTCTACGGTCTTCTGCCTCATATCCTGAATTCTCTCGTTGAGCTTGATTTCTTTCTCCGTCAATTCTTTCAAGGTCTGCATGACCGGATGGTTGTCCAGGTATTTTTCGTCTTCTTGAAAAATGTCCTGAATTTGGTTGACGTCTTTCAGTAGTTCCTTAAAAAGATTTTTTATTTCAGCCTCGAATTTTTTGGATTGGCGAGTTCTCATGGACTGGTTGAGACGGGTGGTGTCTCCGACCAAAGCTTTCTGGTCTTTCTCGAGGCGGTCCAGTTTCTTCGAGGTTTCCTCCAGTTGCTCCATGAGCTCCGTGTCTATGAGCTCGTCCAACTGATGGTTCTGCTGGTCCAGCTGATTGGCGAGGGATTTTAGGTCGTCGGCCAGTTTTTTCAATTCCTCCAGGGCTTCTTCAAACTTTCCCTGAGCCGCGAGGTTCTTCAGCTTCTCGAGGGCCGCGTTGAAATTCTGCAGGTTCATGGATTTGAAAGCGTTGGAATTGAGAAATTCATCGGGCAGACTCTGGGACTGGCTCGCCAACTGCTCCATGATTTTCTGCAATGTCTGCTGCATCTGTTCAATTTTCGCTTTCAATTCCAGGGGGCGTGGAACGCTCTTTTTATCTTTGATTTTTTCAAACTCCTCCCTCAACGATTCCGTGAGTTCGGACAGACGCTTCTCTAGGTCCATCACCTGGTCCATTTTCTGACGGTTGGTCATTTTGATCAGGTATAGAATGTTCTGTTCCAGGTTCAGGATCAGTTTATTGCTGGTTAGGGAAGCCTGTTCGATATTGTATTCCGCCTGAGTGGGTTTTTGGACCGTGTTTTGAATTTTGGTGGTTTCATCAATTTGATCTTCGCGAATACGGGTCAGGCTCGAAATGAGGTTGTTCAGCAAATTGAAATAGGGCTGCGGAAAACGGTCGATCGATTCCGCGCGGTCCTTGATGCGCTGGGCCTGATTGATGATGTCGATCAGCGCATCCGTGTTGGACGAGAACAGCTGTTTCCAGCTCATCGGATCGGATGGGGATTCCAAAAGGACTGCGTTTCGCACCAGGTTGTTTCCCAAAAGGGCAATCATTTTTTCCATCAACTCCTCCTGGAGAAAGATCAGGTTTTCCCGTTCCTTCCTGGAATCGAAAACGGTGAACGAAAAGGTTTCCGAGTGACCGGTGTTCGGGCCGAATAAATTGTCGTTGTCGCGTATCTCCAGGTAATACTGGACCTGGTCCCCGGGGTTTAAAAGCATCAGGTTGAGATTCCATGTGTACCCATCTTTGATGACTTTTTCGGTGCTTTTCGGTTGTTTGATTTCCTTACGAATGGTTTTGCCGTTTACTTGCGCGAATAGGTCGATCCGGGAAATGCCGAAATCGTCACTGCCTTCATAGAAAAACTGAACCTTATCGGTTTCAAAATATACGGGTTTCGGGTTGGCCAGTAACAAAATGATGCTGGGAGAATTGTCTTTGTTCAGGTGGATCGGGTATTTTGTCGCCAGCAAAAATTTATCCCCGGACGCCTCTTTAATCTGAAACTGGTAAACCCCTTTTTCTTTTACGATGAACCTGCCCTTGATCCGGTTTCCCTCCTGTTTCTGCATAGAAAAATGATCCAGGTTGTTGAGGACAAGTTCAGCTCCCTCTACAGGAAGATTGGTTTTGGCCGTTATCCGGACCTCGGTTCCGGGCAGAACCCTGACTTCCCCGTCCGAGGGATGTAAGGTTTCGCTCTTTAATTGGGTGTAAGCGGGGTAATTGAAGGTCAGCCAAAGTTCCTCGATTGAATACGGGTTCTGTAACGATGCAGGCATCCATTTTTTTTCTCCGGGAACGGAAGATGCAGTGAGACTCTCCCGGATTGAGGGCCGGGTCCAGTTTTCATGCCCACGGGGGAGGAAGTCCGGAAGAACCAGGGATACCAAAATCAGGGAGCCCAGCGTGCCCAATAAAATTCTTCGGGCTCGGACCGTCTGGCTCTTGTCTATGACGGATTCAGGTTCTATATCCCGGATGAGAGAGACGGTTTGCCCCAGCAACTCCCGGATGAAGAACAAGGAGGTCCTTTTATCGTTATCCGGGTCATCCAGATGACGCTTTAACTGATTGGCGTTGATCAGGGAATTCTGCAGTTGAGGATACTTTGCTTCAGTCAAAAGGGCAGCCTGATCCGGCGAGAATTTTGCAAACGCCCCTTTTATAAAACAGATGTAAATCAAAACACCGACCGCCGAGACGATCAAGAGTAGAAATACCTCGCCGAAGTTGTTGATGTGCGGAAAATAATAGAACCAAAGGTTGGCCAGAAGATAGCCCCCTGACAAGACCGCCAGGAGGAGATAGACCCCCTGGCGCAAAAAAGTTCGGGAGCGTTCCTGCCGGACCCGATGGAGAAATTGATCGATGAAGGTTTTTGGCTCCATGAGGGGGGATCCGTCCATAGATGCTTCACTATCTATTACAACACACTCAGGGCCAGGATCAAAGTTTCGATTGGTTACTTTGAGGTCAGGCAGACAGGTCAGGTTCCCGATCAGGGATTTTGATCCCCGGGATTTGGTTTGTTTTTAAGAAAAGCGTTAAACAATTCGATGGGGATAGGGACAAAGGTGGTCGTGTTCCTGTCCGTTGATATATCCAGCAGCGTTTGCAAAAACCTCAACTGTAAAGCGGGGGGATGGGCCCCGATCCGGTCCGCCGCATCACCCAGCCTTTCGGCCGCTTCGAATTCTCCCTGGGCGTTGATGACTTTCGCTCGCCGTTCCCGCTCCGCTTCCGCTTGTTTCGCCAGAGCCCTCTGCATCTCCTGCGGAAGATCGACGTTTTTGACCTCGACATTGGCGACCTTGATTCCCCAGGGTTCAGTCTGTTCATCAATGACTTTTTGCAGGTGCAAGTTGATCTCATCCCGCTTGGACAAAAGGTCGTCCAGCTGGCTTTGCCCTAGGATGCTTCTTAATGTGGTTTGCGACAACTGGGAGGTGGCATACAGATAGTCTTCCACCTCAATGATGGCCCGTCTCGAGTCAACCACCCGAAAATAAATAACGGCATTCACCTTGACCGTTACGTTATCCTTGGTGATGATGTCCTGTGGGGGGACGTCCATAACCACAGTCCGCAGGCTGACCTTGATCATTTTCTGGATCCCGGGAATGACGATGATCAGGCCCGGCCCCTTGACCTTCCAGAAACGGCCGAGAAGGAATATCACCCCGCGTTCATATTCGCGGAGAATATTGAACGCGCTGAACAACAAGACAGCTAGAACAACCAGACCGATAAGCACTGCGTCCATACAACCTCCTGCCAGCGTGACGCTGGATCTGAAAAGTTAAAGTTTTTTTCCGCCCATCGACAATGGTACCAGTTTTTTCCCGGTAAATCCCACCCGGGCCGACTGGGCCACGCCCGGGGGCCAGCGTGGCTGGCTGTCCCCTCGGCTAGCGGCTATGATACAATTTGTTTATGTGTTCCCTACTTGAACTTTGCCGTTCGCTATTGGTTTTGATGGTGGTGTTGATTTGTTCCGGCGTTTCCTATCCAGTTTTTGCCGCGGAGCGCCCGCTGGAGGTGTCCACCGAAACCATCGTGGCCGAAAACGGGACCGTTCGCATTCTACTTTCCCTGAAGAACCCGTCCCGAGAACCTCTCTACAATGTACACCCCATGTTTCATTTTCACCATACCATGGCAATGATGCCGAAAATCATGCGCCTGGAACCGGGGCAGGGGATCACAATGGAAAACACCGATCATCCTCCCGTGGCGCGGGACGGGCGCTATCCTCTGGTGGCCATGGTGCAATACCAGAAAGATAAACAAAGCGGGAAATACCTTTCGCAGATCCATACCGATTCGTTTTATTACAACGATCCGGTCGAGTCGACCATAGAAGGTAAAATCGATTCCGTCGCGGAGGAGGGGGTTTCTCTTCTCAAGGTATGGTTGCTCAATACCTCTTCATCCTTCAAGAATGTCCGGCTGATGCTCCTTCTGCCTCCCGGCTTGATCGCCGAAAAGTTTCAGGGGATGATGGGGTTCACTCTGCTGGCGGGAGAGGAAAAACGGTTTGAGGTGTCGGTTCGCAAACTTTCCGACAGCGAGTCGGAAACCTATCCCGTACATTTGATGATCGAGTACGCGGAAATGCTCAAACATTATACCGGAGAGGTCCGCGGGGACGTCACGTTCCAGAAATATTGGACCGTTAAGAACCTGGCCCTGCATTTGGTCCTCATTTTGGCTTTTGGAACTTTCCTCTGTTACCGATATTGGAAAAGAAAAAAATGTTCTCTTGATGGTTATTCCGCTATTTGAAGGTTGTCTCACTGTTCCTTCTCCTCTTGCGGGAGAAGGTTAGGATGAGGGGAATAATGAAAATTCTACGGCGAGAAAACTCCGAAAAACCTTAACGTATGCAGAAAGAAAATTGCGGTCTGTTCTTAGGAGCCGCCAGTTGAAAGATTTTAAATTCCGCCACTAGAATCGCAGGGGATCGTGTTTTTCGGTTTTGGAATGGTTAGGTTTTGAATGAAACCGAAGCAGTGTCTCAGGTTATTGCAAAAGCTTTGAAGGAAGATTAGAAAATTTCCCTCACCCCGACCCTCTCCCGCAAATGGAATAGCCTTAAGTACCCAGTTTTTTTGCGTGAACCAGTTCTACAATCTTCCCCATGTAAATTCTACCTTTCTTGTGACGTTCCAATTCAGTTGTTTTTGTTACCTATTTCTCGGGCAGGTCTTTTAGGCATTGCTTGGTTGTTTCTGGATGTATTGAATTGCCCTGTAAAAGATATCTGTGGATGGGTGATGTGATTTTCTCTAGATATCCGCTAGGGCTAGGACAAAAATGGAGCTGTGATGGTCTGTTTCTTCGGGGCTTTCTTCGAATTCTTTATCCCGATCTTGAAAATCTTTCCAAACATCATCAGGTGCAGAAATTTGGTTCAAGGCAGGCATTTATCCCGAATTTTCTGAAATGCCTCTGCAAACTACTCGTGGTCCACAGGCCCGGAAGTTTGGCAGGGGCAATTTGTAAAATCAACGCCCATCAGTTTTTTTTGAAAGATTTATAACCTATAGCGGCGAGGGTGAACCATCCGATCATGAAACAGAGTCCACCGAGGGGGGTGAGGGGACCGAAAAAACGAGGTCCGTCAAAGGTGAGGGCGTAGATGCTGCCGGAAAACATCACGATTCCCGCCGTGAATAGCATTCCAATCTTTTTTAGACTCCTGGCTCCCTCTTCACCCAGTTGGATGCATAGAATTCCGACCAGGACCAGGGCCAGTCCGTGGTACCCCATGTACTGCGTGGCCGTATGAAAGGCGGAGAGTTTCTGTTCGGAAAGAACGTTTTTCAATCCGTGCGCGCCGAATGCTCCGAGCATCACGCTCAATCCCCCGAAAACCGCTCCTAAAGAAACCCAGTTCATAAATTAATTGTAGAAACTTGCAGACCAGAATTTTTATTTTAACCAACGATATTATATCGCCGTTGACGGTAGTTGACCTCGAACTCGTCCTTGGCGATGTTTTCGCATTTCGCCTCGTCCACTTCTTTTTGATGCGTGACGATGGTGGCCTGGACGGCGGGAATGTATTTCTTGGACTCTAAAATAAACTCACGAACTTTGTCATAGACCCCGTTCTGGAACATCGGAAGGGGTTGGACGACTTCGTCGTAAGCTTCCGAGGTGTCCGCATTGAGGCTGACGGAAACCTCATCGATCAGGCCTTGAAGCTCGGGAAGAATGTTGCGCTTGTTGATGATGTTTCCGTGTCCGTTGGTGTTGAGCCGCACACGGCCTCCGGCATCTTTGATCTTTCTAGCTACTTCCTTGATCACGTTGAGACGGAGAGTGGGTTCCCCGTATCCGCAGAAAACCACCTCTTTATATTTATTCGGGTCGTCAATGGACTGCCAGATTTCCTCGGCGGTGGGTTCGCGGTCCAGTTTGAGGTCGTATCCCTGAACAACCGGACGTGTCAGGCGCGTGCAGAATACGCAATTGGCCGTGCACCGGTTGGTCAGGTTCAGGTACAGAGAGTTGCGGATCTTATAAGAGATCGTTCCCGTTTTCGCGTTGGTGCCGATCCCGAACAATTCAAAGAAATTGAGTTCGGTGGTGCGCCGAACATCTTCGATGGATAAACCCCGCACTTCGGCGATTTTTTCTGCCGTGTGGTTGACATAGGAAGGTTCGTTGCGTTTGCCTCTTTTGGGAACGGGTGCCAGAAAAGGGCAATCGGTTTCAACGAACAGCCGGTCTGCAGGGATGGTCTTGGCGACCTCCCTCAGGTCTTGGGCTTTCTTGAACGTGACGGAACCGGAAAAGGAAATATAAAACCCCATCTCCAGGGCCTTGTCCGCCAGTTCTTGATCTCCTGAAAAGCAATGGAAGATTCCCGACCGCGCATCGGGGTCGGCGGGGTAGTAATCCTGGAGAATGCTAATGATATCCTCCTTGGCGTCCCGGCTGTGAATAATGAGGGGTTTATCGCATTCTTTGGCGAGTTCGATTTGTTTTCGAAAATGATCCCGCTGGTCCTGCTGGGGCGAGTAGTTTTTAAAAAAATCCAGGCCCGTTTCACCGACCGCGATCATTTTGGGATGATGAAGAAGTTCCCTCAGAGTGTCGTATGTGGACCCGTTGGCCGATTTCACATCATGCGGGTGCACCCCGGCGGTGGCATAGATGAAGTCGTATCGCTCGGCAAGCTCCAGGGACCGGTTGCTGCTTTCCACATCGCAGCCCACGTTGATGATATATTGAACCCCCTGCTCCATGGCGCGTTCGATGACCTTGGAACGGTCTTCGTCAAAGGCATCCATATCGAGATGGGCATGGGTATCGATGATCATCGCACTCGGGTTCCTTTTCCGGGTTCCTGGTCGAATCCCGCGAGGATGATCTTATCGTCGCCGCTGGCGGCCAGGATCATGCCCTGGGATTCGATCCCCATCAGTTTGGCGGGTTTCAGGTTGGCGACGAGGATCACCGTGCGCCCGACCAGTGTTTCCGGCTCATACCCCTCGGCGATCCCGGCGACCACCTGCCGGACTTCCCCTCCGATATCCACCTTCAGCTGGATGAGTTTTTTCGATTTCCTGACCTTTTCCGCTTCGACGATCTGGCCGGTCCTCAGATCGACTTTCATGAAATCGTCGATGCTGATCTGCTCGGAAGAGGCGCCGTTTCCTTGGGAATCCGTTGAAGTTTTTTCCGTTTTACCCGTCGATTCGACCGCGGCGTGGATCTTTTTAATCTCTTTGTCTTCGATACGCGGGAACAGTTGTGCTCCGGGGTTCACTTGTGTTCCGGGCTTGATCCATCCCCAGGCGCCGATCGAATCCATTCCCTGTTTTTCCACGGGGGTTTCGACACCGAGTTGTTCCATTATTTTTCCTGCGGTGGAAGGCATGAACGGGTAGATCAGGACCGCGAGCGTTCGCAGGCATTCGGCCGAGTTGTACATGACGGTGGTGAGACGGATTTTCCCCTCTTCGGTCTTAACCAGGTTCCAGGGCCCGCTCTTGTCGATGAACTGGTTTGTGGCGTCCACCAGTTTCCAGATTTTTTCCAGAATTTTGTTGTAGGCCAGTTCCTCGTACAACTTCCGAATTTCAGGGATCCCTTTGTGAAACTCTTCTTTGAGCGGTTTGTCTTCTTCCCGGTCCGCGGGTTCCGGTATCACCTTGTCGTGATACCGTTTCATCATATTCAGGGTGCGGTTGAGAAGATTACCCAGGTTGTTGGCCAGGTCGCTGTTGATCCTTCCGATGAGGGCCTTGTGGGAAAAGTCCCCGTCCAGCCCGAAGGGAACTTCCCGCATCAGGAAATAACGGATGGCGTCGGCGCCGAACTGATCGATCAATAAATTGGGTTCGACGACGTTTCTTAACGATTTGGACATTTTCTGTCCGTTCACTGTCCACCAGCCGTGAGCGAATATATCTTTTGCCGGTTCCAAACCTACCGCGCGCAGCATGGTGGACCAGTACACCGCATGGGTTGTCAGAATATCTTTCCCGACCAGGTGATGGTCGGCGGGCCAGAAACCGCACTCCTTGATCTGTTCAATGGTGCCGAAGGTGGAAACATAGTTGATCAAAGCGTCGAACCAGACATAGGTGACATAATCTTCATCGAAGGGCAGGGGGATTCCCCAGGGCAGGCGTTCCTTCGGCCTGGAGATGCACAGGTCGCCCAGCGGTTTTCCCAGAAATCCCAGAACCTCGTTGCGCCGGGATGCGGGCTGGATGAAGTGTTCGTGGTCACGGATATACCGGGCCAGCCACTCACCGTGCTGTCCCATCTTGAAAAAATAATTGTGCTCCTGAATTTTTTCGACCTTGCGCCCGCACTCGGGGCAATTGCCGTTGACCAGGTCCTTCTCCGTCCAGAACCGTTCGTCGGGCATGCAGTACCATCCCTCGTAACTGTCTTTATAGATTTCGCCTTTTTCGTGAAGCCGGTTCAGGATATCCCGGACGACTAGTTTATGCCGTTCTTCTGTGGTTCGGATGAAGTCGCTGTTGGAGATTTCCAGCCGGACCCACAGTTCCTTGAACCGTTGATGGAGGTTGTCGACATGGGTCTGCGGTTCCACGCCCATCTCCTTCGCTGCATGTTGAACCTTTTGGCCGTGCTCGTCGGTTCCAGTTAGAAAAAAAACCTCATAACCGTCCAGCCGTTTGTACCGTGCCAAGATATCCCCCGCTATCGTCGTATAGGCGTGCCCGATGTGCGGGACGTCGTTGACATAATAGATGGGCGTTGTCAGAAAAAACTTTTTGTCTGTCTGTGGCATGGATCGGGGGCGTTGGTCACTGAGTTGATGGGTCCGGGGAGACCTTGTCCGATTTCCCGGATTGGAGATAATCCTTCAATTCATCCAGATGGTAGGTCATTATACTTTCACTGTCGAGGCGGACAAGTATCTTTTGCTCAAGGATTTCGTTCTTCAAAACCTTTCCCGCTCCATCGGGTGTGTCGATTTTTGCATTGACCTTTGGCAATCCCCCGATCAGTTCCCGGTACACTTCATGTTCGTATTGCAGGCAGCACATCAGGCGCCCGCAAACCCCGGAAATTTTATTGGGATTGAGAGCCAACCCCTGGTCCTTGGCCATGCGAATGGTCACCGGGTTGAATTCTGTCAGAAACCGCGAACAGCAGAGTGTCTCTCCGCATATCCCGTAACCCGTGATCGCCCCAGCTTCATCTCGAATCCCAACCTGTTTCATCTCTATCCGGTGGTGCAGGTTGGATACCAGTTCCTTGATCAATTGCCTGAAATCGACCCTCCCTTCCGCGGTGAAATAGAAAATGGTCTTGTTGGCACCCGGCTGGTGGACCACACGGCTGAGGTTCATAGGCAGGTTGAGCTTGCCAATTTTTTCAACGCACAGGAGTTTGGCTTTGTTCTCCATGCTTTCTCTCCGGGCCTGGGCCTGCAGGTCGTTTTCGTTAGCGATCCTCAGGACCTTACGGAGAGGCTCCTTGCGGTCCTGTCGAAAGTCGATGATCTTGTTGGAAGCGACCACTCCCAGTTTGGGACCCTCATGGGATTCCACCATCACCCTCATTCCCACACGGAGTTTTAAATTCATGAGATCGAACGTGATGGATTTATTATAATTTTCCACACGGATCCCGATGACGAAGTTGGGGGAAGGCGCCGCCGCTTTCTCCGCTTCTAGTTGTTCTGTAGCCTGGTCCATGAATACTTACCTTTTTCAGGCGGCTTCGCAAAACCGGATGAGCATGGTTTCAAGAGAAAGCTGCACGTTCGCGTTGGCGCTCAATGCCAACCTCGTCCCTTGCACCGAATCGAATATTTTTAATAGGGCCGGAAAGGATTTCTTTTCCGAAAGAGGTTTTAACTTTTTCAACAGGTCTCGGTTGTACAGGTATTCCGGGTCGGATTCCGATTTCAGGACCGCCAGGTCCCGGATCAAGTTCATCAGTTCGTCCAGCAGGGCCGGAAGGCGTTCTGTTTGACGGGCATAGGTTTTCGACCATTGAAAGACCACGTCCATCTGGTCGAAAGAAGCCTTGTCGATTAAATTCACCAGTTCTTCCCGTAATTTTCCAGTTTCAAGAACGTCCTCCTCCAGGGCGCGGTTAATGCCCCCCATGGACCGAACAGCCCTCGGTTCGAGTTCTTCAGGGGGAATCTCGATACCTTCTATTTCTATAATCCCGCAAATGATTTCTTTTACCTGTCCTGTAGACAGGGGATGAAACTTGACTCCCTGGCATCGTGAAACAATGGTCGGAAGTAGCAGGAAAGGATTGGATGTTATCAATATCAATACCGTAGAGGAAGGCGGTTCTTCCAGTGTTTTTAAAAAAGAGCTTGCGGCCTCGGGGGTCATGCTTTCCGCCCCATCGATCACTGCCACTTTGGTTTTCCCTTCATAGGGAAGGAACGAGAGTTTTTTTTGCAGGTTGCGAACAGCTTCAATCTTGATAACGGCCTGGCGGGCCAAAGGGGTGCTTTTTTGCGGTCCTAGTAAAATGAAATCGGGATGGGTTCGCTGTTCAATTTTTCTGCAGGAGGCGCAATGGCCGCAATTGTCCCCCGATTCCAGCTCCCGGCAGTTAAGAGCTTTCGCGAGTTCTATGGCGGCAAGCTTTTTCCCTATGCTTTCCGGGCCGAAAAACAGGTAGGTGTGGGGAACACTATTATGTTTAAGGGCCTTGGCAATAATCTGCTTGGGCTTATCCTGGCCCAGGACACGGGCGAAGGGCATGGTCGTTATATCTAACCGTCAATTCGTTGAATACAGAAAATAAGACGGTGGATTCTATTTAAGGTTTGGCAAATCTAAAATATTTCTCTAACAACATCCTATTCGAAAACCGCGAATTTTATGCGGTGGCGTCTTTCTATCCTCTTTTGCCATCATAATATACAGAAAGAGGGCTGTAAATCAAAA
Source organism: Nitrospinota bacterium (assembly GCA_036339675.1). Classification (GTDB taxonomy): domain Bacteria; phylum Nitrospinota; class Nitrospinia; order Nitrospinales; family VA-1; genus JAYZAN01. Next base: position 22,093 of record JAYZAN010000084.1, on the reverse strand, counting down.
TCCCCAGAGGGTTCCTCGGATTCCCCGAAAATATAAACGTTTAACTGATTGTTATTTTGTAATTTATGTGATTAAATCCGCAGGGCTGGATGGTTCGGAACACGGTTTTATGAGGATGGAATGCCTGATCCCTACCAGTTAGCCCAGAGAAATATTGAAAACCATGGAAGTTTCTGGTAATAATGCCAGCTCGTTTTGTTACAATGTATCGCCAGTTTTAATTTTTTCTGAAAATTCATTTTATGGCTGTCGCAGAAAAACCTAAAAAGACCGGGCAACGAAAACGAAAGCCAAAAATATTGGCCATCATAAATGATGCCTGTACGGGTTGCAGCGGATCCCCCATCTGTATTACAGAATGTCCCGTGGACAATTGCATGTATGAAGTCCCCAACCCGGACGCTCCTATATTCAACCGAGTTGAGGTCGATCCCCTGCTGTGTATCGGATGTAAGAAGTGTATAACCAAAGGGCCGATGGACACTTTTCTGGAGGGTTGCCCGTGGGATGCCATCGATATGGTCCCGCTTGAGGAATACGAAGAAGAACACGGGGCATTGCCCTATTGAGCTTCTGTGTGGTCCACCTTTTCAAACGGTTAGATTTGATCTCGACTATCCCGACTCAGTTTAAGGCCGGTTCCTAGCCGGCGAGGCGGGAAACGTCTTTCCGGACTGAATCCCCTTAGAAAACAATGATGGTATAAAAACTAATTTGGACAACAAGTTGTTGATTGTGTATGATGTGAGCGTTTTTTTCAACAGGTCCCTATTTCCCCCCAAAAAAAATTGAATGAGTAAGGGCAATGGCTTCCGTCAAGGCTTAGGAATCGCATTTCGGTTGGGGATAGAAATTACCATAGCCACAATGATCGGGGCGCTCATGGGGTATGCTTTGGACCGGTTTTTGGATACCCGCCCCTGGTTCTTGGTTGTGGGAGTCCTCTTAGGCGGTGCTGCTGGATGCATAAATGTGTACAGGGCCGCCCAGGAAATCACCATTGAAGTAAATGATAACGGCGACAACGAGGAAAACAATAAAAGAGAATAATCAGAATGGACAGCCCGTTACATCACTTTGAACTGCACCCCCTCATTCGCATGAGCCTCATGGGGTTCGACATTTCCATAAACAAGGCGGTGATCGCCATGTGGATCGGTATGGCGTTGTTTTTCGGTTTATTCATGGTGGTGGTGCGAAAAGGAGTCACGTCCGTTCCGGGAAAACTGCAAAGTGTTGTGGAAATCATGCTGGAGTTCATTCAGGGGATGGTGAACGAATTCATCGGCAAGGAAGAAGGAAAAAAATATTTCTCCTTTATCGCATCCATATTCATCTTTATCCTTTCCTGCAACCTGATCGGGTTGATTCCCGGTTCCTATACGATCACCAGCCAACTGGTGGTGACCGGTGCTTTTGCACTGGGAATTTTTGTATTGACCCTGTTCATAGGGTTTGCCAAGCATGGGATGCATTTTTTTGGCATCCTGGTTCCGCCGGGAGTTCCGAAGATCATGGTACCGCTGATGATTCCCATTGAAATCATCAGTATGCTTGCCCGCCCGATCTCATTATCTGTCCGGCTGTTCGCCAATATGACCGCCGGTCATACGGTTCTGGCCGTGCTGTTCGGCCTGGCCATGAGCGGTTCCATCTGGATCGGATGGCTTCCCTTCGGGTTCACAATTGTCATCAACGGACTGGAAATCGCGATTGCATTTATTCAGGCTTATATTTTTACGACGCTGACCTGTGTGTATTTAGGCGACGTGATCAAGTTACATTAATTTTTAGAAAAAAGAGGAGATACAAAATGGGACCAGAATCAGCAGCATTGATTGGAATGGGATTGTGCGCGGCCGGGTTCTTCGGTGCGGCCTTGGGAATCGCCTATATTTTCGCAAAGACGATCGAAACCGTCGGCAGGCAGCCTAATGCAGAGGCCCGCGTGGCCAAGTATTGCTGGATCGGGTTCGCGCTGGTTGAGGCGATCGCGCTCTATGCGCTGGTTATCGCGTTCATCATCATGCCTTAAGTGAAGCCGGGTCCGCAGAACACCGGTGATGAGGCCGGCGAGGCGGGTCGAATTAGAAAAACTTTTTCCAATAAGAAGAGCCAACGATGCCACAATTCGAGCAGGTAGAAGTTTTCAGCTCACTCATTTTCTGGTCACTGCTGTCTTTCGGCCTTTTGTTTTTTCTGCTTAAGCGTTACGCCTTTCCCCCTATTCTGGAAGCATTGGAAGAGCGGGAAAAGAGAATTCGCGGCGAAATCGAGAGTGCTGAAAAACTGAAGCAGGAGGCCCAGTCTTTACGGGAGCAATTGGACCAGGAATTGAAGACCGCCCATGACAAGGCTGGAACCATCGTCCAGATGGCCTCAGACGAAGCGAAAAAAATCCAGGAAAAAACCGTTCAGGAAACGCAGCACAAGGTCAAGCAGTTGCAGAAAGACGCTGAGCAGGAGATCGTGGTCGCCCGGAACAAACTGCTGGGCGAGATCCGGCGTTATACGGCGGACCTGACGATCGCTTCCACCGAAAAATTTTTAAAGAAAACCCTCGACGATGCGGATAAAAAGGAGCTCGTCGAACAGTCTATCGATGAGGTGATACAGGAAATGGAAGGTAAAAAAGCCTGAATCCGTTCCTGATCCCCGTTTGAATTATTATGGGCACCTCTGATAATTCGAAATTCTACAGGTTCGCAATTCGCTTGCTCTTTTAAATAAAGGGCCAGCTCATGGCTACGAGCAATTTTTTGAGATTCTCTTATGATTGAAAACCAAGTTGGCAAACGATACGCCGAAGCGCTTTCGGACAGCATTTCCGAAACGGCGCAATTGAATTCGGCTCTTGAAAATTTGAAAGCCTTCACCCAGGCTTTTGAAACCGAAAAACAATTGCCCCGTTTTTTTGCGCATCCGGCCATCGAAACTGAAAAAAAGAACACGGTGGTGCAGGAACTTTGCGACCGGTTGGAGGTGGGCCAGGGCGTACGTAATATGCTCCGGATACTGACCGCACGAAACAAGATCCTGTTTCTTAAAAATATCACAGACTATTTTGAGGATGTTGTCGATAGGAGGCTGAATCAGGTCAGGGTCCATGTGCAGTCCGCTTCTCCTTTGACGGATGCGAATACGGATCATTTGAAATCCGCCTTGAACAGGGTCCTCGGGAAAACCATTCTTCTGGATGTGGAAGTGAACGAGTCTCTGATAGGCGGCATTCAGCTCCGGGTGGGCGATCAGGTCGCCGACGGCACCATCAGGAACAGACTATCCATTCTGAAACGAGTTATTGAAAAAGAGGAGGTAGCTTAAGTGAATTTGCGAGCCGATGAAATAAGTTCCCTAATTCAAAAACAAATCCAGGGATTTGACGAAGGGATCGAGCTCAAGGAAACCGGGCGGGTGATTTCCGTGGGGGATGGAATCGCCCGGATATTCGGGCTGGAAAAAGCCATGTCCGGTGAGCTTCTGGAATTTCCCGGTGATCTTGTGGGAATGGTGTTGAACCTGGAGGAAGACAATGTAGGCGCGGTTTTGCTCGGTTTTGACGATAAGATCAAGGAAGGCGACGAAGTCAAGCGCACCGGACGCATCATGGAAGTACCGATCGGCCCCGAACTGGTGGGGAGGGTGGTCAATGCCCTGGGTCAGTCTATTGATGGAAAAGGGCCTGTAAAAACTGAAAAGTTCGGCCCTATCGAAAATATAGCACCCGGCGTGATCGACCGGAAATCGGTCCATGAACCCATGCAGACCGGCATCAAAGCCATCGACGGAATGATTCCCATCGGTCGGGGCCAGCGGGAATTGATCATCGGCGACCGTCAGACGGGAAAGACCGCCGTTGCCATCGATACGATCATCAATCAGAAAGGGCAGAACATGTTCTGCATTTATGTCGCGGTCGGGCAAAAACGTTCGACGGTGGCGCGGGTGGTCAAGGTCCTGGAGGAGCATGACGCCATGAAATACACCATTGTTGTTTCGGCCTCTGCCAGTGAACCCGCCCCCGCGCAGTTTATCGCCCCCTATGCGGGATGCGCGATGGGTGAATATTTCCGCGACAGCGGCCAGCACTGCCTGATCATCTATGACGATCTCACCAAACAGGCGGCGGCGTACAGGCAGTTGTCACTGTTGCTGAGAAGGCCTCCGGGACGCGAAGCCTATCCCGGGGACGTTTTCTTTCTGCACTCCCGCCTTCTGGAGCGGGCCGCTAAAGTAAGCGACGACCTGGGAGCGGGGTCTCTGACCGCGTTGCCGATCATCGAAACCCAGGCGGGCGACGTTTCCGCATACATCCCGACCAACGTGATCTCGATCACCGACGGGCAGATCTATCTGGAGTCGGACCTGTTTTATTCCGGAGTCCGCCCGGCGATCAACGTCGGTCTGTCCGTATCCAGGGTCGGCGGCGCGGCCCAGATCAAGGCCATGAAACAGGTGGCTGGACAGTTGCGCCTCGATCTCGCCCAGTACCGGGAAATGGCCGCCTTCGCCCAGTTCGGAAGCGATCTTGACGCGGCGACCCAGGCGCAGCTGGCGCGGGGCGAACGGCTCGTGGAAATTCTCAAACAGGACCAGTATAAACCTCTTTCCGCCACCCAGCAGGTCGTTTCTATTTTCGCCGGGGTCCGCGGGTTGATCGACGATATCGATGTGGGCGAAATTAAAAAGTTCGAGTCGGGCCTCTTGAGCTTCATGGAAGATAAACACAAGGACATCGTCGACACTATAGAAAGGACCAAGAAACTCGATGATGAGATGGAAGGAAAATTGAAGGGTGCCGTTCTGGAATATAAAGGATTGTTCAAGTAACCGTTTATGCCGAACCTGAGAGACATTAAACGAAGGATCAGGAGTGTCAAGAACACCCAGCAGATCACCAAGGCGATGAAGCTGGTGTCGGCCTCCAAACTGCGCAAAGCCCAGACGGCGATCGTGCAGGCAAGGCCCTATGCGGTGAAGATGATGGAAGTCCTGAATCATTTGGCGGCAAGGTGCAACCACGACCTGCATCCTCTTCTGGACGACCGGGAAGGGAAGAAAGTTCTTCTGCTGGTCATTACCTCGGACCGGGGATTGTGCGGGAGCTTCAATACGAATATCCTGCGCCGGGCTCACCAGACGCTGGAAGTGAACCCCGATCTGGTTATCAGCCTGATCACCGCGGGAAAAAAAGGAAACGTTTTTTTTAAGAACAAGCCCCACAAGATCCTGCACGACTACACGGGCTGGACCCGCGAGTTTGATTACCTGAAAGCGACCGAAATCGGGAATATTCTGTCCGAACTGTTCGTTCAAAAAGAAGTCGACAAGGTGTACATGGTTTACAACGAGTTCAAGTCGGTCATGCAGCAGGAAGTCGTGATGGAGCAGTTATTGCCGGTGGTGCCCGAAAAGCTGGAAAACGGCAAGGGCAAAGATGAACAGATCGTGGATTATATCTACGAGCCGGATGAAGAATCGATTCTGGACGTACTTCTTAAGCGGTACATGACCGTGGAAGTTTTCCGGGCTTTTCTGGAGTCGAGCGCCAGTGAGCACGGTGCCAGGATGACGGCCATGGATGCCGCGACCCGCAACGCGGGCGAGATGATCGGAGCTCTGACATTGACCTACAACAAAGCCAGACAGGCTCATATCACCAAGGAATTGATTGAAATCGTCAACGGGGCCGAGGCGCTCAAGGGATGACGAAACCAATACCAGTTTTGGGGAGGAAGGAACGGAATGAATAAAGGAAAAATAGTTCAAATCATGGGTCCTGTCATCGACATCAGCTTTGAAGGCGGGGAACTGCCCGAACTCTATAACGCCATCCATATTAAGCGCGACGATGGGGATCAGCTCACCTGCGAAGTGGCCCTGCATCTGGGCGACGACAATGTGCGCACGGTTTCCATGCATACCACGGACGGATTGATGCGCGGGATGGAAGCCATTGACACGGGCTCCCCCATCACCGTCCCCGTGGGAGAGGAAGTTCTGGGCCGTATCCTCAACGTCGTCGGTGAACCGGTCGACCAGAAACCCCCGGTGGAATCCAAGGAAAGATGGAGTATCCACCGCGACGCTCCCCCCTTTGACGAGCAGGATACCCGGATGGAAATGCTGGAAACCGGCATCAAGGTTATCGACCTTCTTGAACCCTATCTCAAGGGCGGAAAGACGGGATTGTTCGGCGGAGCGGGAGTGGGCAAGACGGTTTTGATCATGGAACTCATCCGTAGCATCGGTGCCGAGCACGGCGGCTACTCCGTGTTCTCCGGGGTGGGAGAGAGAACCCGTGAGGGTAACGACCTCTATCATGAAATGATCGAGTCCAAGGTCATCGATAAAACGGCTCTCATTTACGGGCAGATGACCGAACCTCCCGGCGCGCGTATGCGGGTAGGTTTGACAGGGCTGACCTGTGCCGAGTATTTTCGTGATGTCGGCGGGCAGGACGTGCTTCTTTTCATCGACAACATTTTCCGTTTCTCTCAGGCGGGATCGGAAGTGTCCGCCCTGCTGGGCCGGATTCCATCGGCGGTGGGATACCAGCCGACCCTGGCCACCGAGATGGGTAACCTGCAGGAGCGCATCACCTCCACCAAAAAAGGGTCCATCACCTCGGTGCAGGCGATCTATGTTCCCGCGGACGACCTGACCGATCCGGCTCCCGCGACCACGTTCTCGCATCTGGACGCGACCACCGTATTGTCACGACGTATTTCTGAACTGGGGATTTATCCGGCGGTGGATCCGCTCGATTCTACTTCGCGGATTCTCGACCCGGAAATCCTGGGTCAGGACCATTACAACACAGCCCGCAGTGTCCAACGGATCCTGCAGCGCTACAAGGATCTGCAGGACATCATCGCCATCCTGGGTATGGAAGAACTCTCGGAAGAAGATAAAGAGGTGGTGGCCCGAGCCAGAAAAATCCAGAAATTTCTTTCGCAGCCCTTCTTCGTCGCGGAAGTGTTCACCGGCTCTCCCGGGAAATACGTCAAGATCCAGGATACCATCGAAGGGTTCAAGGAAATCGTCGGGGGGCGGATGGATCACATCCCCGAGCAGGCCTTCTACATGGTCGGTAGCCTCGATGAAGTGCATGAAAAAGCTAAGAAGCTCCAGGAGAAGTAAGCCTTATGGCCGATAACCTTCAACTCACCATCGTCACGCCCGAAAAAATGGTGGTCACCGAAGAGGTGGACCAGGTCAACGTACCCGGTGTGGAAGGGGACATGGGCATCCTGTATGACCACGCGCCCATCCTGACCACCCTGCGTCCCGGGAAGGTTTCCTACCAGCAAGATACCGAAACCATTTTCCTGGTAGTGAGCGGGGGATACCTGGAAGTGACGGACAACCGGGTGATCGTCCTGGCCGAGACCGCAGAGTTTCTTGACGAGATCGACCGGACCCGTGCCGAAGCCGCCCGCGGCAAGGCAGAGGAAATGCTGGCCAACGCCAACCTCACCGACGAAGAATTCGCAAAAGCCCAGAAAAAACTCTTCCGCGCCGTGGCCCGCCTGGAAGGCGCCGAGGGCGAGTAAAATTTTACCTTCCCAGGCTCCTCCGTATATACGTTTATTTCAAATTAATCCCCTTACCGGACCAATCTCCGTTGTAGAAGATCCTGCAAATCCCGTCGCCCATCCAGAACACAGTGGATATAAAAGTCTCGATCGAAAATATGATAAATAATTTTGTAAGAATGGCAGAGCACTTCCCGGTAATCATAAACATCAATGCGCTTAAGTTCCGGCGGGACATGTCCCTTGTTAGGAAAGTTTTCCAACTTTAGGCAGGTTTCATCAAGGCGGGTTAACAGCTTTTCGGCCTTTTGGGGTGAATCAGCGAGGGCGACGTATCGGTAAATATCCAGCAAATCTTCCTCGGCATCCTCTATAAGATTCACGCGGAACATCATGGCTTCTCATGTGTTTTGATCTTTCTCCGGATGTCCCGAAAAGCGGTTTTCAGGCCTTTGACTTTTTCTTTTTCAAGCTCTGGTTACTCTGGGTCAGGATTTTCAGCAGGGCTAGACTTTCCTGGGTTTGCTCATAGTCCCTGATGTTTTAAAGAACGGCCTTGGCCTCCCCGTTTTGCGTGATGATAATGGTTTCCTTATCATCGGACATTCCTCGGATGATTTCCGAGGCGTGGGCTTTCAAGTAGCTGACGGGTTTAATATTTTTGCTTAATTTCATGGGTTTTCCCCGGACAAAGGTTGATCTAAATTTAGTCTAAAGACAACTGTTTTGTAATTTTAAAGATACTCTTTCAGGTACTGCCCGGTGTAGGAGTTTTTGTTTCTGGCGACGGTTTCCGGCGTGCCCTCCGCCAGCACCCTGCCTCCATTGTCCCCACCCTCGGGACCGAGGTCGATGATGTAGTCGGCGGTCTTGATCACGTCCATGTTGTGCTCGATAACGATCACCGTGTTGCCTCCGTCCACCAGCTTGGACAAAACTTTCAGCAACTGCTCGATGTCGGCGAAATGCAGTCCGGTTGTCGGCTCGTCGAGGATGTACAGGGTCTGGCCCGTGCTTCGCTTGCTGAGTTCCTTGGAAAGTTTGACGCGCTGGGCCTCGCCTCCGGATAATGTCGTGGCCGGCTGGCCCAGATGGATGTAGTCGAGGCCGACGTCGGTGATGGTCTGCAGTTTGGACTTGATGGGGGGGATGTTCTGGAAAAATTCCTTCGACTCTTCGGCGGTCATCTCCAGAACATCGGCGATATTTTTTCCCTTATAAAGGATTTCAAGCGTTTCGCGATTGAAGCGTTTGCCGTGGCACACCTGGCAGGTGACGAACACGTCGGGGAGAAAATGCATCTCGACCTTCAACACCCCGTCGCCCTGGCAGGCCTCGCACCGCCCGCCCTTGACGTTGAAGCTGAACCGTCCCGGTTTGTACCCGCGCATTCTGGCTTCCGGCACCTGGCTGAACAGGTCGCGGATTAGCGTGAACACGCCTGTGTAGGTGGCCGGATTCGACCGCGGGGTGCGGCCGATCGGCGACTGGTCGATGTCGATGACCTTGTCGAGCAGAGCCAGGCCTTCGATCTTCTTGAAGGCGCCCGGTTTTTCCGTGGACCTCCAGAAATGCCGGGCCAGGGCCTTGTACAGGATATCGATGGTCAGCGTGCTCTTTCCGGAACCGGAAACCCCGGTGACGCAGACGAAACAACCCAGAGGAATTTTCACGTCGATATTCTTCAGGTTGTTCTGCGATGCCCCGCGAATCTCCATGGAGAAACCGTTGCCCTTCCTGCGGGTTTTGGGAAGCGGGATCAATTTTTTCCCCGAAAGATAATTGCCGGTGAGTGATTTTTTTTCTTTTAAGAGTTTTGCGGGCGGACCGGAAAAGATGACCTCGCCGCCGTGAATCCCCGCGCCCGGACCCAGGTCGACGACATGGTCGGCCTCCAGGATGGTGGTTTTGTCGTGCTCGACCACTACCACAGTGTTTCCGAGATCGCGCAGGCGGGTCAGGGTGTTTAATAAACGGTTATTGTCCCTCTGGTGCAGACCGATGCTCGGCTCGTCGAGGACGTACAGGACGCCCATGAGGCTGGAGCCGATCTGTGTCGCCAGGCGGATGCGCTGACCCTCCCCGCCCGACAGCGTCGCCGAGGTGCGGTTCAGCGTGAGGTATTCCAGTCCCACATTGGTGAGGAATCCGAGGCGCTCTTTAATTTCTTTAACGATGCGCCGGGCGATTGTGTATTCCTGCTCGTTCAGTTTCAGGTCATTGAAGAAATCGAAAAGGTGGCCGATGGAATGTCCGGTCAGCTCGACGATGTTTTTGCCGCCGACTTTCACCGACACGCCCTCCTTCTTGAGCCGGGTTCCCTCGCAGAGCGGACAGGACAGGGCGCGCATATATTTTGCAATTTCCTCCCTGGCCCATGTCGAATCAGTTTCATGGTACCTCCGCTCCAGGTCGGGGATGAGGCCGTCGAAAGTGCCTTGGTAATACTGTTTCCTTCCGTCCTTTTCGTAATGGTATTTGACCGGTTCGTCCCCCGCACCGTAAAGGAGGATCTGCTGCTTGGTTTTGAGAAGGTTCTTGAACGGTTTGCTGAGACTGAACTTGAAATGCTCCGCCAAGGATTCCAGCATCTGGTGAAAGTTGATTGAGTTTCTTTTTTCCCAGGGTTTGAGGGCGCCGTCGCGGATGGACAGGTCCTCGTCAGGCACCACCAGATCGGGATCGATCACCATTTTGTTTCCCAGCCCGTCACACTTCGGACAGGCCCCGGCCGGGTTGTTGAACGAAAACAGGCGCGGTTCTAGTTCCGGGTAACTGATGCCGCAGTAACTGCAGGCGAATTTTTCGCTGAACAGCATCTCCTCGTTCTTTCCAGACTTGTCCATCACCGAGATGATGAGGGAACCCTCTCCGTGCTTCAACGCGGTTTCCACTGAATCGGCCAGACGTTTTCCCATCGTGTTTTTCACCACCAGCCGGTCGATAACCGTTTCGATAGTGTGCTTGAATTTCTTGTTGAGGATGATGTCCTCTTCGAGGGACTTCAACTCGCCGTCGACGCGGACCCGCACGAATCCTTTCTTGCGCTGTTCGTCTAGTTCCTTTTTGAACTCGCCTTTGCGTCCTTTGACTACCGGTGCGAGGACCATTAGTTTCGTGCCTTCCTGTATCTCTTTCACCTGGTCGACGATCTGCTGGACGGTCTGCGAGGCGATCTGGCGTCCGCATCCGTAACAGAACACATGGCCGATGCGGGCGTACAAGAGGCGCAGGTAATCGTAGACCTCGGTGACGGTGCCGACAGTGGAACGCGGGTTGCGGCTCGACGTTTTCTGCTCGATGGAAATGGCGGGGGACAGCCCGTCGATGGAATCGACATCCGGTTTTTCCATCAGTTCCAAAAACTGGCGCGCGTAGGCCGACAACGATTCAACGTAGCGGCGCTGGCCCTCGGCGTAGATGGTGTCGAAGGCGAGGGAGGATTTGCCCGACCCGCTCAGGCCGGTGATGACGACCAGCCGGTCACGGGGCAAAGAGACGGTGATGTTCTTCAGGTTATGTTCTCGTGCGCCTTTTATGAGTAGGTCTTCGTGCATTTTTTAAAAAAACAAGTTCGAAGTTCCACGTTCAAGGTCCAAAGTTGAAATTTCCCCAGATCCCTTCAAGGAAGGGGGAAGACATTTTCCCCGGGCGTGGCCCGGATCAGGAGCCGTTGACAAAATAATTATAGTCTTCCTAATTTTTGAACAGGGAATCCCATTTTTCGTCGACCTTGTCGCGTATCTCTTTCGTCATGACGATTTCGTCCGGCCAGTCCTGCTCATAGCCTTCCCCCCTGTATTTCCGGGTGACGTCGATGCCTAGGCGTTTTCCGAAAATATGAATATCCCTGCGCGGATCAAGGTTGTTGAAAAATTTCCACATGACCTGGGATGTATCGGCCACATCCACATGACCCTCGAGCACGATCAGGATATGAATCGCCGAATATTCCTCATGCTCGAAAAACGCCTTGATGAATTCCCGGCTCTGGTGCGGTCCGGTCTTGTCCAAAGCGACGAAGAGAACGGGATTCCTCACATTCATCTCGAAGACGCGGCAGTCCTTGACCTCCTTGAAGGTCTGGATGACCGATTCCGGATCGGGCGACAGGGTGCGGCTATGTTCCTCCGGCGGATGTTCTCCAAAACCGGGTTCACCTTCGATCTTCCCGGTGGCGTCGATGCCGACCTTGGAGCCGTACAGTTTCTGATCCGATGCGTGGTTGAGCACATCGAGGATGCCTTCTGAAAAAAACAAATCACGCAACAGGTCCACCCGGTTGAGAAGAAGACGCATCACATGCTCGTGGTTGTGCACATCGATATCATGGTCGACCACCATGATGGTTTTGACGAAACTCATCTGCCCCATTCCCCATAAGGCGTTCATCAGCCGCCGGGCCTGCATGGGAAAACGCTTGTCGATTGAGATGATCACACAGTTGTGGAACACCCCCTCGACCGGCATGTCCATGTCGACGATCTCCGGAAGCTGCGTGCGCATCAGCGGCAGAAAAATCCGCTCAGTGGCCTGGCCCAGGTAGAAATCCTCCTGCGGCGGGATGCCGACGATGGTGGTCAGGTAGACCGGGTTCCTGCGGTGTGTGATGGCGGTGAGATGAAGCACCGGGTAGTCCCCGTCCTGCGAGTAATAACCCGTATGGTCGCCGAACGGACCTTCCAGGCGCATCTCGGCCGGATCGATGAACCCTTCCAGCACGATCTCGGAGGTGGCTGGCACTTCCAGGTCCACCGTCTTGCATTTGACGAGAGGCACGGCGGATTTCCTGATGAACCCTGCCAGTAGAAATTCGTCGATGCCGTAGGGCAGGGGGGCGGACGCGGCGTAGCAGACCGTGGGGTCGGCGCCGATGGCGACGGCGACTTCCATCACCTTGTTCTGTTTTCTGTAATCGTGGAAAAAATGCGCCCCGTCCTTGTGTATGTGCCAGTGCATCGCCGTGGTTTTTTTGTCGAACACCTGCATGCGGTAGAGCCCGACGTTCCTCAACTTACGGTCGGCGCTCCGGTTGATGACGATGGGAAAGGTGATGAAGCGTCCGGCATCCTGCGGCCAGCACTGGATAATGGGGATCATCCCGAGATCGACATCGTCTCCCGTGTGCACCACCTCCTGGCAGAGGGCGTTTGACGCGTTGACCAGCTTCGGCGGGAAATGCGCCGCTTCCAGCAGCATGGGAAGCAGTTTCACCTTATCCATCAAAGATGAAGGGGGAGCGACATGAAGATATTTTTCGATGTCCTGTGCGATCTGTTCGACGTCGTGGACGCCGAGGGCGGCGTTCATTCTTTTTGTGCTGCCGAAGGCGTTGATGAGCACGGGAATGGAACTGCCCTCGACATTTTCAAAAAGTAATGCTTTGCCGCCGCCGTCGAGTTTGGAGACCCGGTCGGTGATATCGGCGATTTCCAGGATGGGGGAGACCGGTTCGGTGACGCGGATGAGTTCCTTGTCCATTTCGAGGCGTTCGATGAATTCTCTGAGGGAATCGTAGATCATGGGCGGTCAAACGGCGGACAACGTCCGAGGAGAAGAAAAATAAAAAACCAACCGCCTATTATACCTAGACGGGATAGAAGAGTGGAAAAAATTAGGGAAACCACCGATGAACACAGATAAACACCTAAAAACAAATATCCCTTCTTCCTTGATGGGAGAAGGCGGGGATGAGGGTGACACCTATAAATCCTTAATGAATAAGAGGGAGAAAAGAGAATGCTATGGAGCTAGTAGGAGGAGAGGGATATTTTGTTTATCAGAATTCATCTGTGGTCCCCCCTATGTGTTAGGATATTTTCATGTTTCGTTATTTTTTCAAACGGGTGTTGTATGGGGTGCCGGTACTGATCGTGGTTGCGACGTTGACCTTCATTTTCATGCACCTGGTGCCGGGCGGGCCCTTCGACACGGAAAAAAAACTGCCGCCGGAAATCATCGCCAACATCGAAGCGAAATACCATCTCGACGAACCTCTCATCACCCAGTACCTGCTGTTCCTGAAACAGATCACGCAGGGCGAGCTCGGCCCGTCCTATAAGTACATCGGACGCGACGTTGCTGATATTTTAAAAGACACGTTTCCCGTATCTCTGGTTCTCGGACTCTGTGCCATGCTCGTGGTGGTCGGGGTGGGTATCCCCACCGGTATCTTATCCGCCTATTGGCAGAATTCTCTATTGGACAGGATCTGCGTCCTGCTGGCGACTTTGGGAATCTCCGTTCCCAGTTTTGTGCTGGGGACGGTGCTGGTGTGGGGACTTTCACATAAGTGGCACGTGTTTCCGCCGGCGTTGTGGGAAGAACCGAGGCATGTGATCCTTCCATCACTGGCTTTAGGGTTGCCGTTTGCCGGGTACATCGCCAGGCTCACTCGCTCTTCCGTGCTTGAGGTGTTGTCTTCGGATTACATCCGCACCGCCCGCGCCAAGGGGATGACCGAACCGGTGGTCCTGTTCAAACACACGTTGAAAAATGCCATCTACCCAATCGTGACGGTGATCGGTCCGTTGACCGCCGGACTGGTGACCGGATCGTTCGTGATCGAGTTCATATTCTCCATTCCCGGTATGGGAAGATTTTTCATCACCGCCGTGACCAACCGGGATTATCCGTTGATCATGGGCGTCACCCTGGTCTATGCCGTGCTCATCGTTCTCGCCAATATTTTTGTCGATATGATCTATGCCTATCTTGACCCAAGGGTCAAGATATGAAGTTCAAAATTCTCGCCTAGCGGCGAAGCCTGACCGGTCAAGGAAGAAGGGGTTTTGGGGTATCGGCATTCATCTGTGGTTAATAACGTGTAATGAATTTCAAATTTTCATTATCGAGTCAATTAAGCGCTGGATTCTTGATCACAGTTATATCGGTGGCGGTCTTTGCGCCATGGGCGGCGCCGTATTCCTACGAAACGCAGGACGCGGCGAGTCTCCTTGCGGCTCCTAACTGGAAACACTGGATGGGCACGGACCGTCTGGGACGCGATCTTTTTTCCCGCCTGATATACGGCGCGCGGGTGTCGCTGTTCATCGGTGTTGCGACCACGCTTGTAGCCCTGATCATAGGGATGGTGTACGGCGCCATTTCCGGTTATGTAGGCGGACGGACCGATAACTTTCTCATGCGTATTGTCGATGTGGTTTTTGCGCTTCCCGATCTTCTGATGATCATCCTCATCACCGTGGTGATGGGACGGGGGGTGATGGGCATCTTCATCGCCCTGACTCTCGTGAGTTGGGTGACGGTGGCCCGGCTAGTGCGCGGGGAAGTCCTGCGCATCAAAGAGTACACCTATGTGGAAGCGGCCCGGGCGCAGGGCGCGGGACATATACGGATACTCCTGCGCGAGATCCTGCCCAACATAACTGGGCTCCTGGTGGTGACACTCAGTTTTCGCATTCCCGTTGCCATCCTCGCCGAATCGACCTTGAGTTTCATCGGGCTGGGCATCTCGCCTCCGTTCAGCAGCTGGGGCACTCTAGCCAACGACGGCTGGAAAGCGATTAAGTTTTATCCGCACCTGATCCTGTTTCCGTCGATGGCGATTTTTTTGACCATACTGGCATTTAATTTCCTTGGAGAAGGATTGCGTGACATCCTCGATCCGAAGGACCGGTCGCGTCCGACCTGATCCTTGTTCCGGGCTGTTTTGCTGGGGTATTACCAATTTTGCTTGGAGACCCCGTCAAATATGGGATAAAATAAAGCATACAAAGGAACCATTTGAAGGATGAGACAGAGGGTCAATTTCTTTTCAAATATTTGAAATGTATTGCCTTGTTCCGCTCTGAATATTAGAATTTGACAAGGTAAGAAAATCGTTATAGATTTGCGATCTTTGTAAGGTTTTTCTGTTTGGATTGAGCTATGAGCCACATCAAAGACGATTTGATTTGCGAGATCATACGTCTTTCTCAGACCAATCTGCTGGAGAAAAAGAAGGCTGAGGAAGGCGAAGGCGGTGACGAACAATGCATTCTCGATTGGATCACTAAGAACGCCGCGGGTTACCGTATGAAGTTTCAGACCCGCCTGGGTTCGTGCTCGGCGACGGAGCTCGGAGGGATATTGTGCGAGCTGACACGGTCGGGAAAAGATCTCGGGCAGTTGCTCGACGGCAACGGCTTGACGGCACTCAAAACCAAACCCACCCATTAGTTTATCTTAGCTAAAAAATATTTTTTTTATGAGCGAAAATCCGTCCGCATCACCAGAGAAAGAGTCTGCCAAACCGGCTGAAGGCGTGGAAAAGCCCGCGGCCAAGGCGCCCCCCAAGAAGGAAGCTCCCGCCGCCAAACCCTTGGTGGATAACGGCGACGGAACCATCTTCGATCCCAATTCCAATCTGACCTGGAAAAAAACCGATGCCTGGCTGGATATGAAAAAATTCTATCCCTGGCAGACGCACCGGGAGTATGTGGACTGGGTCAACCAGAACAAGGATAAGTTCGGCGGTTTCGATAACTGGAGAATCCCGAACAAGAAGGAGTCGCTCACCCTGTTCGATAAAACCAAGACCAAGATCCTGATGGATAAGAACGGAACGGGGTATCCCCTGGATCCGATCTTCGCTCCCGGCGGGGCATCCAACACCTGGATCAGCGAATGCAGTGATGAAAAAATCATCCGCATGGATTTCAAAATAGGTGTGGACACGCCTTACCCGACCCAAGATGTCTGGTCGTCCATGCGGCTGGTACGTATAGAAGGAGAGCCGCCACCGCCTCCTGTCGGGACCGAACCGGTCGAAGAAGAGGCCGCACCTGCTGAAGCCAACGCCGACACGGCGAACGGCAAGGCGAAACCCGCCGCTAAACCGGTTGCCGGCAAAACCGCCGCCAAACCTGCTGTCGACAAACCGGCTACTCCCAAGCGCACGTTCACTCCGGAAGAAAGGGCCGCCATGCTGAAACGGGCAAAGGCCCATGCGGCAGAGGTAGCCAAGAAGAAAGGATAACGCTCCTTATTTATTTTTGGCGGGACTGCCTTTTTTTCTTATCATATTATCCCCGGGTCTCCCACCCTCCTTGAGCCATTTTCTCACGATATTAACGACCAGTTTGGGCTCTTCTATTGCCAGTTGAGAAATGTCCTGCCGCAGTTGTTCCGGCGGAGGCGGTTCCTTGAATCTGCTTTTTCGTTCCGGTTTCTTTTTGGGTTGAGGCCGAGGTTTCTGGATCTTGCGGACGGCCGGCTTCTCCTCCGGTTTGAGGATGACGGTGATGATGATGACGATCAGGATCAGGACAATGATACCAAAGATGGTGACGAGAGTTTTCATTCGTCCTCGATGATGAACTTGATGATCAGGTCACCGCGTTTTTTCCCCCACATGATGGCGGCGCCTTCCCCGGGGATTCGATATTCCTCTCCCGAAATGGTTCCTTCTTCCACTTCGATGGTTTTCGTGGAGTTCAGCGTTTGCACCTTCAGCGGTCCGCCGTTTTCGGCCAGACTGGCCGGGATGGGGGCCTCCACGAGAATGTTTTCCTTCACCCGCTTGAAGGGTGGATGGGGCTGGGTCTGGACTTTCAGGAATAAATCGCCCGGAGGCGCGCCGTTGAGTCCTTCTCCCCCTTCCTTCTGGATGCAAAGCGTGTACTGGTCGGCCACACCGGGGGGAATCTTCACGTCCAGGGTGACGGGACTCACTACCCAGCGTTTTCCCTGGCAGGTTTCGCAGGTGGTATCGTCTTTTTCCCCGGTGCCCTCGCAGTCGCCGCAGTTCACGTATTTTTCATAACTATAGGGAACCACTCCGCCCAGGGCCACGGTCATGAACGGAACATTGATCATGAACTGAAGATCGAACCCCGCCCTCGGCATATCCGGTTCGAGGGGAGCTTGTTCTTCCGCGGTTTGAGTGAAAGGTTCCTGGTATTGTTGCCGGGTTCTTTGTTGCTCGCCATATCCGTACCCGTAATTCCCGCCGGGATCGTTCCATTGGGTCCTGGGACCACGCCGGGCGTAACTCGATCTCTGGTCATATTCCTTGCGCTTTTTTTTGTTGCGTAGGGTTTCATAGGCTTCGGAGATGATCTTGAATTTCTCCTCGGCTTTTTTGCTCCCCTGGTTGGTGTCGGGATGGAATTTTCTCGCCAGCTCCCGGTAGGATTTCTTGATGTCCTTGAGAGTCGACTTTTTCTTGACCCCAAGTATTTTGTAATAGTCCCTTTGTTTGGTGGCCGGCATGACAGTTATATATGGAAAATGGGTCGATTACGGAATGGTTCTATTTTATAAGGTATCAGGAATCAGTTCAACCGGGAGCTCTGAGATAAAACAAAAACCTGTCAGAGATCGAGGAGGCGAAGGGCGATGCGGTTGCAGAGATCACAGCTTTTAAAGGGATAGAACTGCTCTTTGAAGACGATTTGCCAGGCCTCGGCGTTTGATGGTGGCTCAGGCGATTGGCGATGATCCTGATCTTTTCAAAACTTTTCTTTTCCATGCATACCACGGTGTAGGCGTCGAACTTCTGCTTCAGGAAAACTCCCTAGAAAACGATTTCCGACTTGCTGAAACTAAGGTATCCGGAATCAGTGAAGAATGGAAGCATTCCTCCGCCCAGTCCAGTGCCAGACTGCAGTCCCTAGCAGACCACAAACACCGACCGGTTGGAAGATTCCGGAAGTTTCGGATTCATTTTCCGGATGGCATCGCGGTGCATGTTATGCGTGTAGTCGAACCACCTGAGAGAGACAAAAGCGCAGAAAACCATGTTGAAGGCGAAAAGAAGGATATTGTTGATGATCAGGATAAAAACCACTCCTGATGATAAAATGGCCATAACGATGCTGGTGATGAAATTGCCACATTGGGTGATTTCGTTGGGAACGAGGATATTCTTTCCTTCCGTAAGCTGGTGTCCGAATAAATAAAGTTTCCGGTACAAGACCGCGGTGGTTAAAAGTCTCAGTAAAACCGCCAGAGCCAGTACGGGAAAGATGAAAAGCAGGATGATAAAGACGATTAATAAAAATTCTAGCATGGGAGGATTTTATCTTAAATTACTCAAGGAGACCTCAGATAATTCAGGATTCTTGATCCCGGAAGTTCACCGGCCCATTTTTAAAGAGCAGGCTCATGGCTGACACCATTTATTGGGATGGCCTTAAATGAGTGTATAATTAGTTAACCCACCAGTTAGTGTTGTTAAGGATTCGAGTGAATAAGTGAATTGATCATGAAGATGCAGGAATTTTTAAAGCCCTATAACCTGTACCAGCTTCTGGGGGTGGTGAAGTTTGCGAGCCTGGAAGAGATCAAGAAAGGGTACCGGGTCAATGCCTTGAAACATCACCCTGACCGTTTTCCGGGAAACAGAAAACCCACCCGCAAATTCGTGCTCTGTACCGAAGCGTATAATATCCTTTCAGATGAGCAGAAGCGAAGGGCCTATGACCGGATACTAGGGCGGTTCATCCATCGACAGGGCCGGTTTAAAAGCAAGGAACTGGTCTGGCAGAGAAAAAAAGCAGCAAACGGGTTTATTCCCAGCAGTCGGTGGTGGATTATGATTATAACCGCTTCGTCGATGAATGCCGGGCCAATTTTATGGAGTTTCTGAAAATCGGACATAAGTTGAAATCCCGGCCCAAGATTTATTCCGAAAAGAATATGAAGGAAGGCGAATTTAATCTTTTCATTCAGGAATGTTGTGACGATTTTGAGGATTTTCTGAGCACCATTCCAAGAATAAAGCATATCAAGAAAGAAAGCTTTTGAAGAACCATTGTTCACCAGCCACTGGTACCACCCGCCTTTTTGATTCCCCTGCCCTGCCACGGTTTATTTTGTTTCTATGTGGTTTTGCGTTTCTGGCATGTGCGCATCCTATTTCCGAAAATTTCCGAAGCCAGGTCGATGAAACAATTTCCTTTGGTGCGGTTCTGAAAGACCCTGGTGCCTATATCGGTGAGAAAGTAGTCCTGGGCGGAATCATTATTGAAACGCGGATATTTCCAGGTAGGTCCGAGATAGAGGTTGTACAGAAGGATATGGACCGTTTGGGTTACCCAGAGTACGGGGACTTAACGGGCGGCCGTTTCATCTTCACCCGATCCGGTTTCCTGGAACCGGAGATTTACGCCAAGGGCCGGGCGGTTACGGGTGGGGGAAAGGTAGTGGGCCATGTCCTGAAAAAAATAGGTTCCAGGGACTATGAATATCCGGTGATCGAGGTGGAGGAACTCTATTTATGGGAAAAAGTGTTCCCTTACACAGGGTATGACGATCCGTATTACTGGGACCCTTATTACCGGCCCCTGTTTCATCCCCTGCATCTTCCCCGATAGCCATTCTTGACCCCGGAGGTTCGATATGACGCGGATTTTCAGTTTTATCCTTCTTATGATGGGGGCTATCTGTTTCTTTTGCGGATGTGCCTCCATCATTTCCGAAGAAATTCTGAAGCGGAGCGAGCGAGATTTTCTGTTCGACGAGTTTCATCGTAACCCAGAAGCCTATACAGGAAAAACCGTCCTGCTCGGCGGAACCGTTTTGAGGGTGTTTGAGGTGGACCATGAAATTCGTGTTGAGGTATTGGAAAGATCGTTGGGGTGGCGTTTGAAACCTGGCCTGGATGACCGTACCCAGGGCCGGTTTCTTATCATACCTGATTCTTTTCAACCGGAAGCAGCTTATCAGAAAGGACACAAAATTACGGTAGCGGGGGAGGTACTGGGAAGTGAAATGCATCCTTTGCAATTTTCCCGATACAAATATATCCTTTTGCGAGCTATCGAAATTCATTCTTGGCAGGAGGATGCCTTCCATTTTGGCGGGTTCCATTTGAATATAGGGCTGAGCGGATCCCTCTGATCCCGCCCCGGCCTGTGGACGATCTATTTATCCTGAAAAAAATCATGCTTTCCAAATAGAATGGAACTCTCAGCTTTCCATGGTGACTTCTCCCGAATCGAAGGCCATGGTGTTACCCTCCGGAGTTCGGATTACCAGGTTTCCTTTTTCATCAAGCTGTAAAGCGGTTCCATGAATCCGTGTTTTACCTTTAATCAGGGTGATGGAGCTTCCAAACATCTTAGTGTGTTGGGACCATTTGGCGGTGATTCCCGCGATCCCCTTGATCAGAAAATCCTGGTACTCCCGGTCCAGGTGGTGCAGAAGGGAAAGGATGAGGGCCTGCCGGTCTATAGGATGGCCCATTTCCAGGTGTATCGAGGTTGCGATGGATCGAAGTTCTTCCGGAAACGAATTGTGATTGACGTTGATGCCTATTCCCACCACGACACCCGTTTGTCCCTGCGGGTTCCGAACGGTTTCACAAAGCACCCCGCCCAGTTTTTTTCCGTTCAGGAGGATATCATTCGGCCATTTGAGAGATGCGTTAGGGTGGCTGAACTCATTGACGGCGGTCACCACCGCCACCCCTGCCAACAACGGAAGACCGGAAAGTGTTTCCACCGGAAGGTCCGGGACTAAAAGGATGGAGGTATATATACCCACCTCGGATTCGGAATGCCAGCTCCTTCCGAAACGCCCCTTCCCGTCGGTTTGCCGGTCCGCGATAAGGATCAGTCCCTGGACCGCCCCCTCCTGGAAATAGGTCTTGGCGAGGTCATTGGTGGAGGCGGTTTCCTGAAAAACCAGTAGTTTTTCTCCGATTAGGATCGAGTCCAGATTGGATTGGAGCATCGCTGCATCCAGCATAGAGGGCTCGGACATGGTTTAACCTGATTAGAAAGCGGATCATTATGAAACCTTCGCCGCATTATACCTTCTTTATGAATAATATAGGTTCGGGACAGGGGGAGGAAATGGGCCGTAACCCCTAAAAATAGTGTTAAAAGGCAAAAATTTGATTGAATTGCTACGAAAATATTGATAAAAAGCATAGCTTGTAAAATCAAGGGGCTCAAGTGGTAGAATTTATAACAAAAGCATTATTAAGAGGAGATAGGTGAACGAAAAAAATGGCTGGAATTCTTGCTGTATTGATGTTTGTTATGGCCATGGTCGCCACGACCGGTTGTCTTCAGCAGAAATGTCCCCAAGGAAAATGTACCGAAGAAGAAAGTCCTAAACCAGCAGAATAAACAGTTTGGGCTGAAAATAGAATTCCGCCCCGATTATGGGGCGGAACCCATCGGGGTGTGGTTTCTCATTTAGTACCTTCTTGATGATCCGTTGCCTTCCTTCCTTAAAAGGATTGTCTCTTTCTCCCTCACTTACAGGAGAATTCCGGAGAGATCGAGCCAAGTTCCGTGAACCCTTCCTGCAGTTCCTATTGCGTTTTCTTGAGTAACGCCCGGAGCGGATGACTATATCCATTTAAAAATTTCCCAACAACTTTACATTTTTCGAGAAGGAAATGATAAAATACTTCCTTCCGAAAGATGATCATGGGCAATCCTTGTGTTGATAAGGGGTCGTGATTTGCAGGAGGAATTATTTTTTAATCCATTAAGGAATTATCATGGCAAAAGATCCGGCAACGGTGGAGGAGTATCGCGAAGCACAGGAAAAATTTAAAGACGGCTGCCAGTTTCACGAGGAGAAAAAATACCAGG
>JAYZAN010000083.1:0-5072 GCA_036339675.1 Nitrospinota bacterium | reverse complement strand
CCCTCCCTCCAAGCTTATGTTTGTACGGCGGGTGCATTATTCAAAAATCCATGGTAAATGTCAATTAAAAAAATTAAAGGAATTAATATCGGCCCAAAAAGTTTATTTCTCGGATTGGCCCGTAAAATGGGGCTCATTTGTGGTAGAATTGAATTTTCAATTGAAAAGTTTGGAAGTTTTGTTTTTAAGGGCTGTTGAATTTCATGGTTATATTTTAAAAATTGACCGGGGTTTCTTTTTGAGAAACCCGTTTGGAAAGGAATAAGAATGTCTGTATTAAAAGTTGCCCGGCTGGGAAATCCTATGTTAAGACAGGTTTCCAAACCTGTCGATCTGGAAGAGTTGAAAAACCCCGGGAGCGATGTTCAGAAATTGATCGAAGACATGATCGACACCATGCATCATGAAGGCGGGGTAGGGTTAGCCGCTCCTCAGGTCTTCCGTTCTCTCCAGCTCGTGGTGCTGGAATGCGCGGACAACAAGCGTTATCCCGACAATCCGCTGATTCCCTTGGCGGTTCTGGCCAATCCGGTGATCACCCGGTATGGTGAAGAGCAGGTTTCCCGGTGGGAAAGTTGTTTGAGCTTGATGGATTTTCGCGGGCTCGTTCCCAGGTCCAAGGAAATCACGGTGGAATATTATGACCGGGAAGGGAAAAAGGTTCATCTTGAGGCCAAGGGTTTTCTGGCGGTGATTTTGCAGCATGAGATCGATCATTTGAACGGCATCCTGTTCATCGAAAGAATGACGGATCTCACCCAGTTGTCCTACCAGAAAGAGTATGAAACTTACTGGATGGAAAAAGAATTGATCAAGCCTGAATTCTTTCCCGAACCTGGAGTTAACCGATAACCGGCATAGACACTGCCCCCATGCCGGTGAGGTGTCTTTCAGGACTCACACATCCTCTAACATTTAACTACAGCCGAAATGGAAAACTCCCTGGAAGAAGAGATTTTGAAATTGTATCGCGAACCGGGTATCGGTGCGTCGTATCAAAATACTTATGGTGAAATGAATATCAGCAATCTTATCGGTAAATACCGGCAATTGTGTTCTGAGGAAATGCAACAGATGCGGGACCTGGTCACCCTTTATTCCACGTCGTACGACTTAATGTCCAGCTTTGTTTCAGTGGGGGTCTTGCATGCCCTGGGAATGAACGATGAGGTGGAGGAAGCCTACCGCTGGGCTGGAACCCAGGAAGACGCCGAAAAAATTATCAGTCATTTCGATATAGGAAAATCACTCGCAGAACATTTTGCCAGTGGTTGATGAGTTTTTAGATTACCGGTTTTGCCCCGTGGAAGGTGGCAAGGGGTTGAAACCACTTGGATCGATGGGACAATAAGACCCCACACATTTCCCCTGCTTTAATCTCCGGTGAACGAAGAGGACAAATCCGCTCCATAAGATCCCCGGAATCAGAAAAAGACCCGCCATCCAGAATGCCACCTCGTTGGGCGTCATATGGAGTTGATCGATGGCATATCCGACCCCGCCATTGCTGATGCCCATGATCAGGGTGAGCAAGGCCATTTCCGTACCGAAAACGCGGCCGAGAAACTTGTCCTCCGCTTCCAGGTGGAGCAGAGCGGAACTGAAGACCCAGATGATGGATCCGAAAAGGGTCGCCGCTCCAATGCCTAAAGAAGCGGTCCACATAGAGTCTGCCTCCGCAAAAAACAGGAAGGACCCCGCTCCAAGAAAGAACCCGGCGGCAATGGCAATTTGCAGGGTTTTTGAACTTTCTCCAAAAATACTTTTTACCAGCACGGGGCCAATGGCGGCACCGAATCCTCTGGCCGAATATAACACGCCGATTCCCATGGAGACGCCTGCAGGGCTGGCCAGGAATTGATGCGCGTACAAGGGGATCAGTGTCATGATTCCTCCGGCGACCGATAACCCGGGTTTTAAGAGTGAGAGAACCAGGATAATGGGTTCCGATAGCAGGTATTTTCCCCCCTCCATAAGTTCCTTGAACTTGCTCTGCCCCAGAACGCCCGCCCAGTCGTCACGAGTTTTCGGGCTGGGTATCTGAAAAATAAACCAGGCGGAAAGAAGGAAAGTGAGGGCGTCCAGGATGATCGCCGTTCGAATTCCCAGCAGGCTGACGAGAAAGCCGCCCAGGGCCGCTCCAAACGCCAGCATCACAGACCAAGTCGAGCCGCACAGGGCATTAGCGGTGATGAGGTCTTTTTTGGGAATGATGGAAGGGATGATGGCGCTTCGGGCGGGTTCAAAAAATCCCGACATGCAGACCTCCAAAATGGTGAGGGTATACAGCAACCAAAGGGTTTCCCTGCCTTCGACCATAAGCAATCCGAGAACGATGAAGAACCTGAGGATGTCGCTGACGATCATGACCGTCCGCCGATTGATCCTGTCTATGATCACCCCGGCGAACGGGCTCACCAGGACCATGGGCAATAATTTCGCCATCATGGCAGCGGCCATAGCCATCCCGGACCCCGTCACCTTTAGAATTAGGGCATAAATCGCGATACTGTTGATCCAGTCACCCAATTCGGAGACCATCTGGCCGTACCAGAGGTTTCTGAGCGCCCGGTGTTCTTTCAGAATACGGATATAACCGATGGAGTTTTTGGTTTTCATTTTTGGGGAATTGGATTCCTGCCAACCCGGAAAGAAAGGCGGAGCTTTGATTTACGGAAATGCTTCAAAGAAAAGGGTACTCCAAGGGGGGAGGGGGAGGCAATAAAATTTACAGTGGGATGCTGGAACGCGTGAACCGTTCGCTTCAGCCGCTCTTTTCTTTCAAAAGCATTGAGACGATATTAAAAATCATTTCATTACTGAGGTTTGTGGTGTTTATTTTGACATCAAAACCCTGAGAGGAAAAATAATCTTTTCCAAAATAGCGTTGAATATAATCATGTCTCTCGACACCAGTTTTTTCCACCAGCTCTCTGGGGGAATTCATTGTATAATAACCGTGTATCAGCATAAAAAATGTCAAATGGGTTATAGAGTGGACGAAGAATTTTCTGAAGAATATCTGGATGCCAGGAAAGAGAAACTATATGGCCGGGTTTCTTTTTGGGTATCGATGGTTTTATCTGTAGCCGCCGTTCTTGGATATTACTGGACCAATCCTCCAGATTCCAAGGAAGTCAAGAAAATGCGGATGTTTTTCAATGAACAAAAAATGGATGTCAGTAAATTCCTGAAATTATCCCGTACGGAAAAGAAAAAGTTTGCGGCTGAGAAAAAGCACCCTTTTTACAAAAAATATATTGAAGCGTCGGAAGTGGAAAAAGAAAAGATCCGCTCCCAGGCTCATATTTCATATGACTACACCCCCAACCAGTATTGGTTCAATCTGGTATTTTTATGGGCCATATTCTTTTCCACGGTCTGGTTTGTGGGGTTGATGATTCAGAGCGCCATAATCCTGGTCCGTAAAAAGGATGCAGAACGAAAAAAAAATGACCGGCGGTCCAATCATCTTATTTAGGTTCTGGGTTGCCTTTTTCCCCTCATTTCCCTTTGATTTTATCTGAGGCGTTTTCCTGCGACAAGCTCCTCGAACCTGATTTATACTGGGGAAAATGACCGCGGATCCGTCTAACCGGTTTTCCAGAATTGCATTTTCCCGGAGTATTTGTTTATGGATGCCAATACAATCAGGTTCATCGTGTTTCTGGGGGTTTTCCTGCTAATGTTGCTACTGGAATCCCTGATACCGAGGCATCCTCAAGTGGATTCCAAGCTGCGCCGTTTGGGAATCAACCTGGGAATAACCGGGATCGATATTCTATTGGTCCGTTTGATATTTGGAGCGGCGGCGGTCGGGGCGGCACAGTTTGCCCAGAATAAGAGTTGGGGGATATTCAATCACCTGACCCTTCCCGAAGGATTGGAGTTTTTTCTGGTGGTCGTTTTCCTGGATATGATGATTTATATCCAGCATGTGGTGGTCCACATGATTCCTTTTTTCTGGCGTTTCCATGTGGTGCATCATTCCGATCTTGACCTGGATGTTTCGTCCGGACTCCGCTTTCATCCCGTGGAAATTCTGGGTTCGATGTTATTCAAGATCGGGCTGGTTTTTGCCCTGGGCCCATCCCCGTTGGCGGTCCTTGTTTTTGAGGCGATTTTGAACGGCACGGCCCAGTTCTCTCACTCCAATATAAAACTGCCTCTGTGGCTGGATGAATATTTGCGCTGGGTAATTGTCACTCCCGATATGCACCGGATCCACCATTCCGTAGAGGTCCGGGAAACCAATTCCAACTTTGGATTCAACTTGTCTATCTGGGACAGGATGTTGGGGACCTATATCCATCTTCCCGGGAAACCCCAATCAGAGATTGTTCTCGGTGTAGATGAATACCGGCGGCCCGAAGAAGTGTCGTTTGTGAACCTGCTGTTGATGCCGGCACATAAAGTTCCACAGTCTTATACTAATTCACCCCAAACCCGTTAGGGCGATTATATGCCGACGCGCTTGACGAAAATCATTGCAACCCTGGGACCTGCGACGGCCAGCAGAAAAACAATTAAAGAGCTGGTGGACGCGGGGGTCAATGTCTTTCGGTTAAATCTTTCCCATGGAGACCATAAGGCCTTGCGCCGGCGGATCCGATGGATTCGAATGGCTGAAAAAGAGAGCAAAACTTTTTTAGCCATCCTCCTGGATCTGCAGGGACCCAAAATCAGGGTCGGGAAATTTGAGAAAGGGGCCATCACCCTGCAAAGGGGAAGATGCATTTGGTCCACCACTGAGAGTGGCATGGGGAATGATTCCCTGGTTCCGGTTCAATATAGGCAATTCTACAAAGAAGTTGAAGTGGGAGGACGGTTGTCGAATTTCAAAGGGATCAATATGCCGGACGCGACCATCCGAAGCAGTCCATTGACCCCGAAGGACAAGGAAGACCTCGAGTTCGGAATCGGGGAAGGGGTGGACTTTGTGGCCCTGTCGTTCACCGGATCGGCTAAAGACATCCAGCAACTGCGCCGCCTGATTCAATCGAAGAAGGGTGATGCGGAAATCATCGCTAAAATCGAGCGCAAAGAGGCCCTGAGTAACCTTGAGGAAATCG
>JAYZAN010000082.1:0-5149 GCA_036339675.1 Nitrospinota bacterium | reverse complement strand
TTAGACCAGGTGTTCCCAGACAACTGCCGCAAGGGCTTCTATGAAAAAAGGAGAGACCCCCATAGACTCTGTTCGATGCAAAACCAGTTTCCTGGAAGCCGCATATTCCTTGAACGCGATATCGATATCATAAAGTATTTCTATATGGTCGGAAACAAAACCCACCGGAACGATCAAAACCGTTTTGGCTCCCAGCCGGGCTATCTTATCCAGGGTATTTTCTACAGTGGGTCCCAACCAGGGAACGGGAATCATGCCCTGGCTCTGATAGGCCATGTACCACCGGTCCGGGTTGATCCTTTCCACAAGGGCATCGACGGTTTTCTTGTATTCATCCGCATAGGGATCTCCAAAGTCCAGGGAATCCGCTGGGATGCTGTGAACCGTAAAAATAGTATGTACTTTGTCCGACGTTATTTTCCGTAAACGGTCCAGGGCGGTCCGATATCGTTCTGCAAAGGCGTCGATTAAACTGGGATGATTTGACCAGCTTGAAATAAACTGCACCTCCAGGTCATTGGCGGAACAATCATCCAGGGCTTCTTGGAAGGATTTAAAATATCGCTCGGTGCTCCACTTGCTGTATTGCGGGGCAAGACAAAGGGCCAGGACCCGGCGAACCTCATCATTCTTCATTTGCCTAACACCGTCCCGGATATATGGACTCCAGTTTCTCATACCGAAATAGACTTTGAAATCGTCTCCCTCCTTATTAAGAAACGCCTCCAGAGCCTGCGTCTGTTCCCGTGTGATATCCAGCAGCGGAGAACTGCCTCCGATCATTTCGTAGCGTTCACGGATCATCTGGATCACCTCCGGAGAAGACTCCGTCCCGCCCCGGATATTTTTCAGGTAGAGGGGGATGTCCTCCACGGAGTTTGGAGCCCCGTGGGCCATGAGGAATACAGCTTTTTTAGGATTTTCCGTCATACCGATACTCGTGCACGATATCGACCACGGCTTTAACGTGATCGACGGGAGTGTGCTGCAGGATCCCATGCCCGAGATTGAAGATGTGGCCAGGCCGACCTTCAGCCCTCCGCAGAATGTGGTGGACCCTCTTTCTCAATACGGGGATCGGGGCCATCAGTAATACGGGATCAAGGTTGCCCTGGATGGGGCGGTCGGTCCCTACCGTTTTCCAAGCTTCATCGAGATGAATGCGCCAGTCAAAACTGATCACATCCCCGCCCGACTGTTTGACGAGATCGAGCATGGTGGAGGTTCCGGTACTGAAATTGATCACGGGGACACCGGAATCTTTCAGAGCATCGAAAACCCGCCGGGTATAGGGCATAATGGATTCTTTATAATCGTGTGGAGTCAGGCAACCCACCCAGCTGTCAAAAATCTGCAGCGCCTGGGCACCGGCTTTGACCTGCATCTTCAAATAATCAATCAACACCGTGCAAACCTTGTCCATCAGCATCTTCCAGGCTTCCGGTTCCTCGGACATCATCAGCTTGGTGGCGATGAACTCTTTGGACTTGCCGCCCTCCAACATATAACTGGACAAAGTGAAAGGGGCGCCCGCGAATCCGATCAAGGGCATTTTCCCGGAAATCTCCTTGCGGACCATGCGGATGGCATCGCCCACGAATCCCAGGTCCACCTCGACATCGACCGGGCGAAGTTTTTCGATATCCTTACGCTCTTTCACTGGCCGAGGGATGACAGGACCGTCTCCCGCGGAAAACTCCAGCCCGGTCCCCATCGGTTCCAAGGGAAGCAGGATATCCGCGAATATGATCGCCGCATCCACACCCAGAACGTCCAACGGCTGCAGGGTCACCTCGGTCGCCAGTTCCGGGTTCTTGCACATTTCGAGAAAGGTATATTTCTCCTTAAGGTCGCGGTAGGCCTTCATGTAACGGCCGGCCTGCCTCATGAACCAGACCGGCGTCCTGTCCACGGGTTGTCCGCGGCATGCCTTCAAAAATCGAAATTCGTCTTTATTGTCCATGAATCAAAGGTTTCTATAGAAAAAGGATGAAATAATTATAGGCCTGAGACTGATCAATTATCAATGGCTTTATAAGTCCCACCACTCGGCGCGTCCACTCGCCGTGGAGGCGGATTGCTAAAACTTGAGAAGGTGAACCCAAGCGTTTGGGCGCGAGATCGTGCCCAAAAACTTAACGTTAGCGGTTAACGTATTAACCAATCTGGTCCAGCGTCACGCTGGTCCACCACGTGGGCAGGAAAATTATCCTAAAAAACTTCGTCTGCGTTCAACGATCATAGTTCATAGAACAAAGCATTAGCCAATTGCCCCTGCAGCGAGCAGTGGCCCGGCCACTAGCCGTAGGGGCAGATAGCAAAAACTCTGGATCGCGAGCTCTAGCGATTGGGCGCGAAACCGAGTTGGGCCTATTCCCTCCGGGCGTGGCCCAGCCAATATTTAAGCATGGAGAGAAGTTTTGAACAAATCAAAAATCGCTTTGTTCTCTTTGAGACTTAACGAGGAAACCAATGGATCGAATCTCTGCCGGCCCCACTTTTCCTGCAAGGCCAGGAGAATATTTTTTCCCTGATCTCTCGGGGCGGGGTCCAACTCCTCGTTACGGGTCATATGGATCAATGCGAACACAGCCTGGTTGCGGGAAAGGAAATGATCCGCCAAATGCTTATGAACCTTCCTGTCAGACGGATCGATCAGCAGCGCCTCATAAAATGAGGTGACCGCTTCTTCCTGGCGGCCCAGTTTTTCCAGCACCAGCCCCTGTTCAAAAAACCATTCCGCATTGACGGCATGATGCCGGTTGAGTATTTCGTACCCTTCAAGGGCTTTTTGCCATTGTTCCCTCAAATAAAAATCCTGGGCCTGTTTCGCCATCCGGTTGAAGTCCCGGGGAATCTCCGGAAGATTCTCCATTTGCTTTTCCATTTCCTCTTTTAGAAATTGAACCATCTTAGGATCCGTTTCAAACTCGATCCATTTATTCAAAAGTACCCTCAATAGATGGACCCGATGCGAATTATTGACATACTGCCTAACCAAGTTGTCATACAACTCCCCTGCTGAAGGGTTGGCCACCCTGCCGGTATGGAGCAGGTTTAGTGCTTTCAAGTTTCTTTCTAGTTCCAGGTCCAGGTTAGCCAGAAGCCTGTAGGAAATCGGATTGAACGGATAAACCATAGAGGACCGCTGCAGAACTTTTTCCGCTCCGGAATGATCTCCCTTTTTCCAGAGAAAATACCCATACAGATTGTAAATGGTTGCAAGCAGCCCTTTCCCATTCTGGTGATTCAGGTCTGTCTGGATTTCCAATTCCCAGCATTTCAGGCCAAAGTCCTCGGCCAATTTAAGATCGAATCGTGGTTCATTATTAAAGAAGGCCATGCTTAAGTTTCCATAATCCACCTGCCGGATGGGCAGAGCATTATCGGGGGTCCTGAACGCAAACATCAAGGCCAGAACCGCTAGACCGGCGGCGACGGCCATTTTTATTTTTCTCGTAAAAATCCATTCGATAATGGAATGCAGGCCATAAGCGGAATAGATAATCAGAAACGGGGCAAAGGGAACCCGGAACCTCGCAACAACATAAAACAACACCACAGATAGAAACAAACCGAAAAAATAACCGTTCAAAAGAAAAACATTCTTTTTGTTTTTTTTTGATAAACCAAGGCCCAGAAGCCCCAGGGACGTATAAAGCGAAAAATGGTTCAGCAGCCCGTTCTGCAGTACGGATAATTCCTTATAAAGATAAACGGATATATTGGAAGGAGGCTCAAAATCGTTAAAGAAAAAATAGACTTTCCGGATATACAACTCCAAAAACCCCACCGGATTATTAAGAATCTCCTGTATTACGATACCGATTGCGGACCCATAGCTCTCCCGCATGAAGGATTCCACCAGCTGGTGTTCGTAGCCCACCCCGAGGTGGGAGGTGAGGTTGCCCATGATGAAAGACATCGGGCCGCTGGCATCCATAAACACGAACCTGCCATGCACCAGATAGCACTGAATCAGGATCGGGATGAAGGTAACGATCAGGGTTCCCGCGAAAATTCCCCACTGCCTGATGATTTCACTCGGGTTCAGGGAACTAAAAACATGCCTGTTGAGATACAGGCAGATCAGGGGCAGGCAAAGAAGAGTGTTTGGCCGAGATTGAAAGAAAAGAGATAGAACAAAGGTTGCGGCCAACAACCTTCCGGTCTCTTTCGGACGAGACTTCAGGCCGGAAAGGAGACAAAAAGATAAAAGCCCCAGGAACGTGATGAATGATGCCCGGAGAATAATTCCCTCATAAACGATTTGGGTGCCATACAGAGCGAACCCGAGATAGGCCAAGATTCCGGTCCGAAACCCGAATATTTCCCTGGCGATCAAAAACACGAGAACCGAGGACACCGCCCCCATTACGAACTGGACGGAATAGACGACATAAAAATTTCGATCCGAAAGATAATAGATGGCCCCAAGAAAATACTTGTATAACGGCGAGTAGCTGTTATTGGGAGACCGCGCCAGCCAGTCCCCTTTGGAAAAATTGAGCGCTCCCTGGTCGAAATTAAAATGATCCATGGTCGCGAGAACCGTATCGAACAGGGGAAACCGGGACAATTCGATTAAATAAATGAGACGGATCAAAAGAGCAAAGAGGCAAAGCGCGGCGATCAAGATGACTGGGCGATATTGTTCCTTTGTCATATCCGGATATTTATCAGGAAGAAAATCATTTCATGTTAAAAGCTGTTTTCCGCTTCAGGGTTATCAGGAAGTTGCGCAGAGCCCAAGACCCTATTGATTTCTTTCAGGACTAATGGGTCCCGTTCTAAAGATAATTCCTTGTCTACAACCGGAGGCGCCTCATCGCCCAGCAATTCCCCCAGTGCCCAGACGGAATGCGCCCGAATCAAAGGTTCCGGATCCGCAAGAGCTTCGACCAATACGGGTACTGCTTCCGGATTTTCAGAATTGCCAAGCGCCACAGCGACGTTTCGCAACAGCCCTCTCCTTTTGATTCTTTTGACCGGGCTTTTACGGAACCTCTTTTTAAATCCCTCCTCATCCAGTTTCATCAACTCAATGAGGGTCCGTGTTCCTTCTCTTTCACAAAATCCCGCCTCGTTTGTTTTTACCGCATAGGAATTCCAGGGGCAGACTATCTGACAATCGTCACAGCCGAAAATA
>JAYZAN010000081.1:0-7926 GCA_036339675.1 Nitrospinota bacterium | reverse complement strand
GTATCTTCGCCCATATAGGCTTTAATAGGTTCCTCCCCTTTTTTTTGAGCCATTCCGTCCTCTTTTCTCGTGTCAAAGGGTTAATGTGTAGAAACAGAAATTGACGCCCTATATGGATGCCTTCTCTGCAAATCAATTTCTAAAATTTTCTCAGTGGCGATCCGTTCGAGATCATCATCCGAACTTTTTTTATACACAGATACTAAAAATTCAGAATTTTTCCGGGATGATCAAACCGGCGATCCGTTCGAGATCATCATCCGAATAATATTTTATGGCCAGAGTGCCGCCGGACTTTCCAAGTTTGATATCTACCTTGGTTCCCAGTTTTCTTTCGAGCTCCAGTTCAAGGTTTTTTAGAAATATATCCTTTTTCGGCCCCTTTTGCGAAGTTTTTTTGCCGAAACCCCCTTTTTTCAACCGATTCACCTTTCCCTCGGTCTGGCGGACATTCAGGTCCCGGAAAATGATATCTTTGCGAAGAATATCAATATCCTTTGCAGACTCAAGACCGATCAGGGCCCGGGCATGGCCCATGGTCAGGCGCCCCGAGACGATGTCCTGTTTGACCTGATGGGGAAGCTTCAACAGCCTCAACATATTGGTGACCGTGGCCCTGTTTTTCCCCACACGCTTGGCAATTTTTTCCTGAGTCAGACCGAACTCGTTTGAAAGACGGGCATAGGCATCGGCTTCCTCTATTGGGTTTAAATCCTGTCTGTGGATGTTTTCAATCAGTGCAAATTCCAGCGACTGGGCATCGGTGACCTCGCGGATGATCGCAGGAATTTTTTTCAGGCCCGCCTTTCTGGCGGCACGCCAGCGGCGCTCCCCCGCTACCAGCTCAAATCCATTTCCGCCCTTTTGGACTATAATCGGTTGAAGAATCCCGTTCTCCCTGATGGATTGTTCCATTTCCAAAAACTTTTCATCGTCGAAATATTTTCTAGGCTGGAGTTTGCTGGGGGAAATTTCATCTATAAGAAGTTCCAGGGTGCCAGGAAGCTTGCCGCCCTCCGGGACCCCCTCCTCGAAATCGGGTATCAATGCGTTGATCCCTTTGCCTAACGCTTTTCTGTTCATTTTACCGATCACCTTCCGAATTTTTCCTGATTTCCATCACTCTTTGTTTTTGAAATAATTTCCTTGGCCAGTTCCACATAGGAATCGGATCCTCGGGACCGGTTGGCATACAGCACGATCGGCTTGCCATGGCTGGGGGCCTCGCTCAATCGGATATTCCTCGGAATGATCGTGTCCATAAGAAAGCTGGTGAAATATTTTTTAACCTGGTCCTTCACCTGGGAAGCCAAGAGAGTTCTTCCGTCATACATCGTCAGCAGGATTCCCTCCACCTTCAACTTCGGGTTGATGGAATTTTTCACCAGCTTCAGGGTTTTCAGAAGATGGCTCAACCCTTGAAGGGCATAATACTCACACTGCATGGGGATGAGAACCGATTGCGAAACCGCCAGCGCGTTGAGCGTTAGCAGGCCCAAAGACGGGGGACAATCTATGACCACAAATTCATATTCCTGATCGGCACCGTTTAAGACCGATTTCAACCTTTTCTCACGGTGATCCTGCCCCACCAGCTCAATTTCCGCTCCGGTAAGGTTGACCGTCGAAGGAATAATATTAAGAGTTTCAATATCAGTGGGATAAATAACCTGATGGACTTCCAGATCATCCATCAGCAATTCATAGGTTCCCTTCTGGCCGTCCGAAAGAGTGATCCCCAGGCCGCTGGAAGCATTTCCCTGAGGGTCCATGTCGACCAAGAGAACCTTTTTACCTGTAAGTGCAATGCACGCGGAAAGATTGATGGCGGTAGTGGTTTTCCCAACCCCACCCTTTTGATTGGCAACGCAGATTATCTTTCCCACAGACCGTTTCCTAAAAAAGAGTAACAAAATTTAAATTATCACAGAATCCGGGCTGTTTCCATTGAAAATGTTTACCTTGGGTGCCCGGACCCCGTTTCCCGCCCCCCATCCTGATGTTTCACGTGGAACATTTCTCAAAAATCATTATTTTTGAAAGGTTTTCATGGTAATCAGTCATCGGGATACTCACATGCTCCTTAAACCCAGACCGCTTAAGTTCACTTTTTTCCGGTGATGATGCTTCAGCTTCCTTTTTTATAATGATTCTACCCCCTTTTCGGACAAGAGGATGGGCGGCCTTAAGACAATCGGACAGCTCCCCAAAAGCACGAATGACAGCAAAATCATATTGCTCAGAATGGTTTTCCACCAGGTTCTCCACCCGGTCTTGGGCAACAGTTACCGATCCCAGGCCCATGGAACGAATTACATGCCTTAGAAAATTCGCCCTTTTGCGCTGGCTCTCCACCAGAAGCAAAACCAGGTCAGGAAAAACGATCTTTATGGGTATCCCCGGGAAACCGGCACCACTTCCTATGTCTAAGACGCGGGACCTAGGCACAATGGCACGGCAATACTGAAAGGAAGGAAAAATATGCTTTTCCAGCAGGGATTGTTCGTCATGCTCCGAGGTCAAATTGATTTTCTCATTCCATTTCCGCCATTCGGATAGGTAAATTTCCAGTTTATCGGCGGCGGATTCAAAATCGATGGAAAGGGAAAGTCGATCATCCTTAAGAATAAGAAGTATCCTGTCCTTCATGGTAACCGATGAGGTCCTTTCAGTGAGCTTCATTCAACACCCTGCTGAATTCCTGGGTCAACACTGGAAGCACCTGCAATACATCACCGACAATTCCATAATCGGCCACCGAAAAAATGGGGGCGTGAGGATCCCTGTTGATCGCCACGATACACTTGGAGGAAGACATCCCTGCCAGATGCTGAACGGCCCCTGAAATCCCACAGGCAACATATAAATCTGGGGAAACCGTGCGTCCTGTCTGCCCCACCTGGTTGGAGTATTGTCTCCAGCCGTTATCAACCACCGGCCGACTGGCGCCCACCGCGGCCCCGAGAACACGGGCCAGATCTTCGAGCAATTTAAAGTTCTCCGGGCCCTGCATACCTAATCCCCCGGAAACAACGATTCGGGCTTCGGTGATGTCCAGAATATCTCCCATTTCACTGACGATCTCCCTGACCTTGATATTCATAACCCCCGCGGAAATCTCTGCGGGAATTTCTTCATACTGGCCGGTCCGACTGGTATCCGGTCCCCCTCCCCTGAAAACGTTTGGGCGAAGAGTGATTATATACGGCCTTGCCCCCTTGAATCGGACTGTTGAGTAAGCCTTCCCTGCATAAACTGGCCTTGTTGCGCTCAACCCCGCTTCTTCCTTATGATCCAGAGAAACGCAGTCGGTGGCCAACCCGACTCCCAATTGTGCGGCCAGGCCTGAGGCCAGTTCCTTGCCATGGTTGTTGGCCGCCAGCAGGAGTACGTAAGGCTTGTGGGAATTTAACAGGGATCGAAGCACATGGATGAAGCCGGAACTGGTGTAGGTCTTAAGGAGGGGATGGCTCAGGCACAAAACTCTGTCGGCGCCAAAATGAAACAGAGACTGGTGATCGATCAGCCCGGAATCCCCGGGCACAATGGCCGTCACCCGGACCTGCATCTTACCGGCCAACTCTCGCCCCGCATTCAAAACTTCGAAACCGACGGGTTTGATTCCACCATTGGCTCTTTCGAGGACCGCCCAGATTTCCTTATCTTCATCCATACCCGGTTCCCAAGTTTATCAAAAAGGCGACCAGTATACCACCAACTAGAATGGAGCCACACCGCCATTTTAGGCTATTTTATAATTTTGCCCAATTAGACACCCACAGGAATTTAGAAGGCTATCCGGAGGGACAGAACGGGATTGCAGGGATGAGTATAGAAAGGGCAGAGGCCTAATATTTTCCGGGGGGGCGGAAAAGGGGCAGGTCGAGAATCCATTCTATATCCCAGATCTCGCCAACAGTGCCAAGGCCCAACAGGAAAACATAAAGAACCAGAATCCCCATTCCAATTTCGCCCTTGTACTTGTGGACAAAATCTCTGATTCTTGCCAGAGGGCTGGAGTTACCGGTTGAAGTTGAAGCAGATTTTTGGGGAGTGGTTTCGCTATTCATAATAATTTTATTGGTTATCGGTTTGAGGCCAAATCCATGTGCTGAATGAACCTGCGTCAGCATGACGCTGAACCCAATTGTTGAAATATCACTGCGCTTAACGATCATACCTGGTTATTGGGCCTTCGCCATCTGTCTCCACGGCGAGTGGGCCGAAGTACTCCTCTCAATACCCGTTTATTCTATACCACTTTCTCGTCTTCCCTCAAGGCCTGAACCAGCCGGGAGGCGGATTCTTCAACGGATCCCCCGAGGATCTCGCCCTTTTTTCGGGACGGGGGAAGCTCCAGTTTATCTTCCTGCAGTCGGTTGGCTTCTTTGCCCATCACATGCGGATCGAAATCGATAGCGGCGGCATCCATAACCTGAATCTCCTTTTTCTTCGCGGCCATGATTCCTTTAAGCGAAGGAAGTCGGGGTTGGTTGAGTCCTTTTTGACAGGTCAGAAGCACGGGAACCGGTGTTTCCAGAATTTCCGAGCCGCCTTCGATTTGCCGAGTGATCACGGCGGATTTCAGATCCGGGAAAATTTCCAGTTTGGTGATAACAGTGACAAAGGGCAGCCCCAGAAGCACCGCCAGCGAAGGCCCCACATGGGCCATATCATCGTCTACCGCCTGGCGGCCGCAAAGAATGAGGTCATAGTTAAGGGTCCGGATCGCCTTGGCAAGAACCTGGGCGACACCTAGGTTGTCCAATCCTTCAAACACTGGGTCCGAAAGATGGATCGCCCTGTCCGCCCCCATGGCCAAACCCGCCTTCAGGGTATCGCGGAACCCCTCCGCGCCCACACTGATTACCGTCACCTCGGATTCGGGCATCTTCTCGCGGATTTTCAGCGCTTCCTCCACGGCATATTCGTCGTAGGGATTGAGCACCCTGGAACTTCCCTGGGTGTCCAGTTCCCCGTTTTTAATATTGATTCGCGCCGCGGTGTCGATGACCTGTTTGACGCATACTATAATTTTCAAATCGGACCGGTTTTCCCCGCGTTTAAATAATCTGTCATTATCTCATTGTTTAAAATTTTTTGAAGAAAACCTTCAGGAATTTTAGCGATTATTTTAAGTCATTTTATCCATGGATTCCTCAATTCCCTTGTGCAATACAAAGTAAGGAGTCCTTCCTTTCTTTATGAATTCCATTAGTTTCTTTTTTGATAAATCAAGTAAATCCGTTCTTGCGGTTTGATAAGTCACTCCATGATAATTTTTATGCTGCTGGATGGTATAAGAAAATCCAAGATGCCTCAAAGCATGTTTGAGTATAGTAGCCTGCCGCAGGTTCAGATCCGTAGGCGATTGCAGTATTTCGGAAAAAAAGTCTGGTGATTTCCTGCCTCCGGGAAACGTAAATTCTTAATTCCTGAAAGGCAAGTCTCAAAGTTTTCAGATTATACGAAATAATATAGGTGAGATCCCGGTCATCCATCTCAGTATACAAATATGCCCTGCTATATTGGGCGGTAGATTTTAACAGAATCCTGGATATGGATATATATTCCGTCATCCAGTATCCATTTTTCATCATGAACCAATAAAACAAGACTCGTGCGGTCCTTCCGTTTTCGTCGGCATTAGATATTAGTATATAATTAGTATTTCCAACATAAGTAGCGATTTTGAAAATGGGAAAACAGGGCGGACCCTTCATGAATCGGGACCAACAATCCCAGTCTAATCTGTATTCATTTCTGATCAGCCTATTCGCCTTTTCCCTGGCCTTCAACCTGTTCTCGTACGTGACCGCCGACCCTGACCTCTGGGGACATGTGAAATTCGGCGAACAAATCTGGACTGCAAAAGCCCTTCACACCGACGACCCGTTTTCCTACACGGCCCATGGAATGCCTTGGATCAACCATGAATGGCTTTCGGAAATTATTTTCTATCTGACTTTCAGGTTCTCCGGCCCAGCTGGTTTATTGCTTTTGAAAATATTGGCAGGATTACTGACTGTATCCCTTCTTTTCCAAATGTGTCTGAAAAAGGAAAATAACCTTCCCGCACTTTTTCTGTATTTTCCCCTCCTCGTCTCGGTGATGGGGCCCGGTTACATGATGCGGCCGCATATTTTTAGTTATCTGTTTCTGGCGATCCTGATGTACCTGCTGCAAAGCTTCTTTCACGACGGAAACCGCCGCGTCATGACGGTGATGCCCCTGCTCTTTCTTTTTTGGGTCAATATGCACGGGGGTGTGGTGGCCGGTCTCGGCATTTTCGCACTGGTCACACTAACCGAATTAATACGCTGTATTTTCCAGGGAGAAAAGTTAAACACGTGGCTATGCGCGGGTTTTTCCCTTTCGTGTCTGACTATTTTAATCAATCCGTATGGAGTGGACCTGTGGAAATTTTTTTATCACACCCTGAGTGTTCCACGGGAAATAGGGGAATGGAATCCGGTGCCGCTTTTGAACGCCGATTTTCTCGCTTACAAAACCCTGACCCTCTTGTTTCTCGCCACCCTGTTTGCGAAAACAAAAAAGCGCTCCTGGGAAGTCGTCATCATACTGTTTTCCCTCTGGTATGGATTCAAGCACCAGCGCCATACCGTGCTGACGGCGATTGTGATGACGCCGTACCTGTATCTTCATCTTTCGGCATGGATAAAAAAGACCGGCGGCTCATTGGACCCTAGGCGGAGCACCCCCGCAGGAAAATTTGTGAAACGACACTTCGCCAGTTTATTCCCGATATCCAACCCAGCATTGACCTTTACTCTCCGGGTGGGACCCGGGCCGCGGTCTTCCCCCTTTCACGGAGTTCTCAAAACCGCTCTCGTGGCCTTGATCCTGCTCAATATTTTTGAGGGAGTTGAAAAATACAGGTCGAGCGGCGCCGGAATCATCGTGGAACCGCAGGTCTACCCTTCTTACGCAGTACAGTTTATGAACGTGAACCACATCGCGGGAAATATTCTGGTTCCCTTCGACTGGGGAGAGTATGTGATCTGGAAAATGCCTGGATCCCGGGTCTCCATAGACGGCCGATTTCGCACAGTGTATCCGAAAACAATAATCCGGCAGAACAGGGCCTTCAGTTTCGGAGGTCCGGACTGGCAGGGAATGTTGAATCGGTATCCCACCGAAATAATTCTGACACGAAGATCGGATAAGACCCACCAACGCATGGACGAAGAAACAGGGTGGATGAAAATTTATGAAGACCCGGTATCCCTAATTTATATGCGGGTCCCGGGGAAAGAAAATTCCGGGATGGTGAGGAAGCGCGGCGAGTTCATTCATCCTGAGGACCCGCCCTCTTACCTTTTTCCGTAAAGCATTTCCAATTTATACACAGCCCATTTCTATACAAAAGCAGCCGGGATTTATTGATGTACCTCGCCAAAAGATGGAACAGAGATGCCAGAGCCATGAGGGCGGAGACAATGCATGTTTTTTTCCCTTTAAGTTAGTTCATATAAAACTCCGGACTATGTTTATAATCTGTGAAAATTCTGTTGGTACCCATATAATTTTCGGGGAAAAGTTGTTAATATTTTGTTAAGAGAATATTGAATTTTTCAAAATCACCCGAGAAATTAGGCAACTACAACTGGCAGAAAAAAAGAAAAATAATAAGACTCCTTGCTTATTTCAGAATGACAAACATTTACTTTCCTTTCCGATACCGATCCTTCTAAACCCGGACTTCAAAATCCACAGCGGCATTCAAGCTCGCCGCGCAAAATTTTTTATTCAAATCCTTCATGCCCCATACTAATAGTAAACGGGTCAATGTATAAAACGTGTAAAGGGCTATATTTATTAAACTTAGAGAGAGAGAAAGTTAGGGTCGGACAGCGCACAAAGTGCAATTCAAAACGGTGGGAAAATTTCCGGAAAATTTTTCTG
>JAYZAN010000080.1:0-4729 GCA_036339675.1 Nitrospinota bacterium | reverse complement strand
GTGGCGGGCTAAAGGTTTTTAGCCTGCTGCCAGTATTTTTCCATTTCCTCCAGAGGGGTGTCCTTCAACTCTTTTCCGCGTTTGGCCACTTCCCGCTCGATGTGCTGGAACCGTTTGATGAATTTGTTGTTGGTGTTTCTTAAGGCCTCCTCGGCGTCAATCTTCTGGAATTTGGCGATGTTGACCAGGACGAACAGGATGTCGCCCAGTTCCCCGGCGATATCGGCGTCTTTCCCTGAAAGCACAGCTTGCTTGAATTCGGTGATTTCCTCATCTAGTTTATTAAAGACCTCGCCGACCCGGTCCCAATCGAAACCCTGCTTGGCCGCTTTCTTCTGTAATTTCTGGGCCCGCAACAGACTGGGGAGTTCTTTGGGAATATTGTCCAGGATGGAATGGTTTGTGGCGTTGATCTTTTCCTTCTTTTTGATCTCTTCCCATTGATGGACCACCTGCTCGGGTGTATGGAGTTCGCCCTCTTGGAAAACATGGGGATGACGGCGG
Source organism: Nitrospinota bacterium (assembly GCA_036339675.1). GTDB lineage: Bacteria > Nitrospinota > Nitrospinia > Nitrospinales > VA-1 > JAYZAN01. Next base: position 4,225 of record JAYZAN010000080.1, on the reverse strand, counting down.
ACCATTTTCTCGCTGATGCTTTCTATGACGTCGCCGATATCGAATTCGTTTTTCAATTCGGAGATTTTGGCGTGAAACAGGATCTGGTAGAGCAGGTCCCCGAGTTCTTCCTTGATTTTTTCCGGGTGGCCTTCGTCCAACGCTTCAAGGGTTTCGTAGGCCTCCTCCACCAGGTAGGGTTTCAGCGATTCACGGGTCTGTACCTTGTCCCAGGGACAGCCGTTTTCGCCCATGAGGGTATTGACGATGGATACCAGTTTCTCAAATTTTTTTTCCGGATCGGACATGGTGTGATTATACGGTTTTTTCGCCGGGAATGAATTCCAGAATCACCGAATCGGCGAGAAACAGGCCTTTCTCGGACAGGGACAACCAGTCTTTTTGAAGGGTGATCAGATTTTGTTCGATTAGCGAGTCGACCGTTTCTCCATAAACCGATTGAAAGGAAGTATCGAATCGGGATTCGAATTGCGGGATGCTGAGTCCATCCAACAGCCTCATTCCCAGCATCAGGGTTTCTCCCATCGCCCGTTCCGGTTCCAGACTTTCGCTGAATTCCTTTGCGGTTTCTCCGTGGTTGATCTCCCGGATATAGCGGGAGGGCAGGTTGAAGTTTTTGAACCGTTCCCCGCCTAGGTAAGAAGAGGCTCCCGCACCGAGGCCCAGGGTTTCCCCGTTCTGCCAGTACGTGATGTTATGCCGGCATTCTTTTCCGGGTTTGGCGAAATTGGAAATTTCGTAATGCCGGTATCCCGCCGCCTTTAAGGTTTCGATGCTTTGCCTGTAAAGCGCAAGTTGCAGATCCTCTTCGGGCATGACCAGCTTTCCGTTGGCACTCAGTTTTTCAAACGCGGTCCCCGGCTCGATCGTCAGGTTATAGGTGGAAAGATGTTCGGGATTTTTTTCCAGGGCTTGCCGCAGACTGGCTCCCCATAGAGTTTTAGTTTGTCGGGGAAGGGCGAACATGAGGTCGACGGAGAGGTTGTCGAATCTTGCCTCCCGCGCCAAGGCGACGGTGGAATGAATTTCCTCGACGCTGTGGATACGGTCGAGGAGTTTTAACTCCGGTTCGTGAAACGACTGCACGCCGATGCTGATGCGGTTGTAGCCCGCCTCGTGCAGTGTGGGCAGCGTTTCCGGTTCGATGGTGGCCGGGTTGGCCTCCAGTGAGATTTCCATGTCCGGCCGGCAATCAAAAAGAGCGCGGCATTGGTGGAGAATTTTCTTCAGGTAATGGGGAGGCAGGGTGGTGGGCGTGCCCCCGCCTAGGAAAAGGGTTTGTATTGTATGATCGGATTTCAGCCGTTCCGCATAATGGGACATCTCCGAAAGCAGGGCGTCGACGTAGGGTGCCATTTCCTTCGAATCGGTCCTGTGGGAGTTGAAATCGCAATAGCCGCATTTGTGCAGGCAATATGGGATGTGAATGTATATTCCCAGCGGGTTCATGGTAATATTGAAATGGTTTAAACGGTTCAGATATCGCAAAAATAAAAATGAGCCCTGCTCCTTAGTATACAGGACTATTCTTTTTATCATAGGCCCGCCACGCGGGCAGGGCAATTGGCTAATGCTCAACAACCAGCGATAAACATAGAGCGCAAGATGAAGTTTAACTTATTGGGTCCAGCGTCACGCTGGCCCGGTCCAGCGATACGTGACCTTCATACTTGAAGACAGGACCGGTTATAAATCCGGTTATGCCAGTCTTATCGGCAAACCCAATGTGGGAAAATCCACCCTGCTCAACCGGCTGGTGACCCGGAAGATCGCCGCAATATCCAGCAAGCCCCAGACCACCCGCAACCGCATCACGGGAGTGGTGCATTTTCCCGAGGGCCAGATCATTCTGGTGGATACCCCAGGCATCCATAAGGCGGTGTCCAAATTGAACCGGCTGATGGTCAAGGCGTCCATGAGCACCTTCAACGATGTGGACTTGATTTTATTCGTGATCGACGCCAAACAGGGATTTTGCGAAACAGACGAGTTTGTCCTGGAGGCCTTGGAACGATCGAAGTCGCCCAAAATGCTAATTATCAATAAAATCGATCTGATCCCCAAACCGGTTCTTCTGGAGATGATCGACGAAATGAACCGGAAAAGCGACTTCAAGGAAATCGTTCCCGTATCGGCCCTGCATGAGGATGGGCTGGACCTTCTGGTGCGGTCCATAGCGGGTCATCTTCCGGAAGGTCCCCAATATTTTCCGGAAGAGATGGTGACCGACTGCAGTGAAGAATTTCTGATGGGGGAGATCGTCCGGGAAAAAGTCCTGAACCGCACGCGGATGGAAATCCCTTACGCCGTTGCCGTGGTGGTGGAAAAGGTTGTGGAAAGAGCCAACGGGACCCTGGTGATCGATGCGACCCTGTATATCGAGAAAACGTCCCAGAAGAAAATCCTGATCGGTGAAAAAGGCTCCATGCTCAAAAAGATTGGCCAAGATGCCCGCGAAGAAATTGCGAAACGTTTTGCCAGTAAAGTCTATCTAAACTTATTCATAAAGGTGAAAGCCAACTGGCGGGAAAACCTCCATACACTGAAAGAATTCGGTTATTCATGATTCATATCAAAACAGACGAAGAAATTGAACTGATGCGGCAAACGAGCCGTCTGGCCGCGGAAGTTCTTTTGATGATCGAGCCCTACGTCAAACCGGGAGTATCGACCAACCAACTGGATAAAATCTGCCACGATTTTATCGTCTCCCGGGGGGCAACACCTTCGCCTCTTAACTACAAGGGATTTCCCAAAAGCATCTGTTCCTCGATCAATGAGGAAATCTGTCATGGGATCCCTTCGGACCGCAAACTGAGAAACGGGGATGTCGTTAACCTGGATATCACGACCTATCTGAACGGCTACCATGGCGACACCAGCCGGACGTTTTTTGTCGGGTCTCCCCGGAAAAAGGCAAACCGGCTGGTCGAGGTCTGCAAGGAATCCCTGCAAAGGGGGATCGGAATGGTCCGTCCCGGAGCCCGCCTGGGAGATATCGGGGCGACCATTCAGAAGTTCGTGGAACAAAACGGCTATACCGTCGTCCGGGAATTTTGCGGCCACGGTATCGGAAAAAACTTCCATGAGGAACCGCAGGTTCTGCATTTCGGTAAATTCGGTGAGGGAATCGAACTTAAAAAGGGAATGATATTCACTATTGAACCCATGGTCAATGAAGGCAACCCGGAACTGCGCATCCTGCCCGACAGGTGGACCGCCGTGACCGCGGACGGTTCCATGTCCGTGCAGTTCGAGCACACCATCCTGGTTACCGACACCGGGCACGAAGTTCTTACCCGCCTGGACGGCAAAACCAATTTTTAAGAGCACCTCTCATAATTCAAAAATTTACAGTTTCGCAATTCCGCTAGGCGCGGGGCCAAATGGCTAATAGATTTCAGCGGTAACACTGATCCTTAAGCGCAAGTTAAAGTTTTTCTTGCTTCCTCCCAGGTAGTGGGTCGCTTGCCCTTTAAAATAGGTTCTTAACTAGTCATGAACCTTTTCTATTTGATCATTATCAACGACAGTTATCCCGAAAAACCCGAGATCTTTATTCTGGACCATTTGAACCGCTGGCATAGAAAAAATGTTGTTTTTCTTTTTGAGAAACAGACTGGCTGGGAAAAAATTGGGGGCAGAGAGAATTGGCGCAGGCATTAAACAAACCCGTCAGCCCAACCCGGATACTTTCGATGACCTGCAAACCCTTGGTTTAATCGATGTCTGGTCTCAACCTGTCGGCCCGGACCAGGGAGCGAGCGGGGGGAGTTGCGCCCCCCCGACTTGTTCTCATTTGACGGAAAAGCATATAACTCTTTTATTTTCAAATGGTTTAATTAAAATAAAAAAATCTAAATTAAATGGTTGACAGGCGGTATAAAAAATTATATAAATGATAATCGTTATCAATTAAAAGAATTCGATATGAATTCTAATGCGGTGAAATCCAACAGAATAGTTACTGTCGGGGCTTTTGAAATCTGCACCGGGCAGGATGCAAAACTTTGGGATCCGGAAATGCCTTTGAAATTCATATAATCCGTGGCATATATTGCAGGAGAAAATGCGGCGATTCGGCTGTTACTGGGCGCAATAAACATCTTCCTCCGTCAGGATAGGATTCCAGTGTATTGCCTACCTTAACGACCGAGGCATTTGATGGGGCCAAAAACATGGTAGTTGAGGCAACCCAAACATATGTTTTAATGAGGTATACAAT
>JAYZAN010000079.1:0-7323 GCA_036339675.1 Nitrospinota bacterium | reverse complement strand
AACCTGAGAAAGGGCAAAATATTATTGTTCATATTATCCAGTCGCTGGACCAGAAGGTCCACCAGTTGCTCCTGGATTTTACTCTCTATGACATGAGGTAGGGTATGGAATTGATCCCCGTCTATTCTGATGACAATTACCTCGCCCACGGTGATAACATTTGCGGTTCTCGGCCGGCGGCTGATGAAGAAAACCTCGCCGAATAAATCCCCACGCTTCAATTGAGCCAGAACTTTACTGGTATCTTCTTCCTTCACCACATTCACATTCCCTGCCAGCAGAATAAACAGCCTGATGTCCGAATCTCCCTGCTTGATCAAAAAGTCGCCGTCAAAATACCTGACCACCACCGTTTCAAGCTTGATCAAACTGTTTTTTTCATCATCATTGAGACCGCTGAAAATCTTGAAGCCATCGAGTAATTTTAAATTATTCTAGCTATCCTGTGTTGGCATCTTCCACCTCTGCAAATTTCAACAATAAATAGACACTTTGAAACAACGAACCAAACCGGCCAAGTCACAGGGTAATATTCAACAGGTGATCATTCATTTCGTCCAGGCGATCCAGCAGGATCTGGATAATTTGATTTTTAATTTAATTGAGCAATACCGGATTCAATCTTTCAATCATCGCCCCATCCACTTTAAGGAGGCTGACCTCGTCTTCGGCCAACAGAGTGGTGGAGCGCGGCCGTTTATTGACAAATGATAATTCTCCGAATACTGTACCGGGTTTCAGTTTAGAAACCTTTCCCGACCTTTTTCTTGTATGGGATTTGCGACGCTCAGGTCCATCAGGGTTTTCCCGGGACACTCAAACAGCCCCTCCCAGGATAATATAGAACGAATCGTCCAGTTCACCTTCACTGAGAATGAACTGGCGGTCTTTAAAATACCCCACGTTGCAGTCCATCGAGAAGATAAATCTTTTTTTCTCCTTACTGAATTTCTCGAAGGAGGGAATCATCTCAAAGCATTTTAATACTTTTTCAAATTTCATGAGTTTCTATGAAAGGAATTTTAGCTGAATCGGATCAAAGTCTGGAAGAATATATCCATGAATTATTATGGGTTATCACATCATAGCTGAAAAATTGCTTATGTGGGCTTAATTAGGGCCCTATCGGGGGGAAGCGACGACCTAGGACGGGAGCGAGGGTCACCCCGATTCAACCGTGCCCGCTCATCATAAACGCTTCCGAATCCTCAAACCGGGGAGGGGGTAGATGGGCTCGCTCCATGAAAAAATCTTCGGCACACTTCATCACCTCTCGGGCCGTAGACAGTCTGAAAATGTTTCCACGGAAAGCAGCGGCTCCCGGATAACCATGCACGAGCCACGCGGAAAACTTCCGTAGCAGGACCAGGGTCATTCGGGTATCGTAATGGGCAGACAGCAATTCATGGTATCGGGCGAGAAGTCGCCAGGAGGCCCTGGTAGCATCCGGCTTTTGTTCCCCAAGGCATTCCTTGAAAATCCAGGGATTGCGAAGAGCGCCCCTTCCAATCATCACCGCATCCACCCCTGACTTTTCCATGTGGGCTCTGGCCTGTTCGGCGGAACGGATGTCCCCGTTTCCAACTATCGGGATGCGGGCTCTTGATTTTACCTCTTCGATCAAGTCCCAGTTGGCTTTTCCCTCGTAACCCTGGGTGCGAGTTCTACCGTGAATGACGACCCATTCACATCCTGCTTCATGAGCGGCCTGGACGCATTCGTGTACGGTCAACTCCTCATCGTTCCAACCCGTCCTCATTTTTACGGTCAGCGGGACGCCGATACCCTTCCTTATTCTGGATAAGAAGTTTTCGAGGTATTCCGGATCGCGCATCAATGCGGCCCCGCATCCCTTCTTCACCACTTTCTTGACGGGACATCCCAAATTGATATCCACAAAGTCGGCCCCCGTATCACGCACAAACCGGGCCGCCTCGATGATATCCTCCGCATCTTCTCCAAAGAGCTGTACCCCCACCGGCGTCCCTGGGTTGGGATGAATCCTCATCATTTTCCGGGTTTTTTCGGAATGATGGAGCAACCCCTTGGCCGAGACTAATTCGGTCACTAAGACTCCCGCCCGCATTTCATCCATAAGCTGCCGGAAGCAGACATCCGTTATCCCAGCCATGGGCGCCAGCCAAAAAGGGTTTCTCACGCGGTCGATCAACCGGGACCCTGATACGGAAAGTACCTCTTTCCTTTCTTCTAAATTTGAAACCGGTTTGGAAAGGTTCATAACGCGTTTCGTTTTGCGGCAGTTATAAAAGGTTTAAAATGCAAAGGGCAACCCGCTCTAAGATCCATACTCCTGTCGAAACAATTGAATCTCAACCGGCCCGCATGCAGACCGAATTCGGTGAAAGAATTTCTTCCATCTCCATAAACGGAATCATTGAACATAGGCAGCCCGGCACTCGCAAGATGCACCCTGATCTGGTTGGTCCTTCCTGAACGGGGAACCACTTTCAATAATGACAATTCACCCAGTGTGGACAACCATTCCACATCCGTTTCGGCGGCTTTGGGTTTGAGAATACCCTTGCCGATTCCCCGTTTGGAACCCTTGATTTTACCGATAGGGGCTTCAATGACAAACCGATTTTGTTTTGGGATCCCTTCTACCAGAGCGAAATATTCCTTATGGACGCGGTTTTGTTGAAATTCCTCCATTAAAAACGCCGCAGTTTGCCGATTGCGCGCAAAAATGATCAATCCGGTCGTGGTCGCATCCAGCCTTTGAACGGGACGGGGAACCTCATCGGCATATTCCTCTTTCAACAGTTCGGTCATACTGTTCCTGAAATACCTTCCACAGGGATGAACGGGGATGGGCGCCGATTTATTGAAAACCCGGATATTCCGATCCTCATAAACCACATCCAGCTTTCGGTTGGCGGGAGGTTCAGTTCGCGCACCCATTCGAGTGATGATGTGGTCCTGCTTCAGAATACGAACTCCAGGGCTCACTCTGTTTCCATTCACTGTGATCATTCCCGCACATATATGCAGGATCCATTCGGATTCCGTCCAGTAGTCAAACCGGGAGGCAAAATATTTCTCTATGGGAAGACCGTCGTATTTTTGGGGGACAAAAGACCGGTAGACTTGTTCGCTCGGCGGAGGGATATGCAAAGAGTCCATGGAAACGGTCGAAAGAAGTTTTTCTTTCTAAATGTTATGAAGTAATCCCGATCATCAATTCCATTGAGGGTTCACCGGAGCGCTGACCAGGTATTCATAATCTTTTCCCAGGGACCGTACAACATTTTCCCAGATTTTATCCGCATCATCGCCAAAAGTGAAGGTGTCATTGGCGTCGCAGGTCAGCCAGCTTTTCCGCTCCATTTCCCCGGCAAGTTGCCCTGCGCCCCACCCTGAATACCCCAGATAAAAACGTATATCCTTATCCGGCTGCTCCACCATTTCCATAACCTCTTCCAGGGCATCCCAGCTTATTCCCAGGTAGATACCCTCACAAACTTTATCCAGTGGCGCTATAGGTTTTTGAGACCTGCAGAGATAGAACACTTGGGACTGGGAGACCGGCCCCCCCACATAAATCTGTCCATTGTAGGAACTCAAGGCGTTGATATTTTCAAAAATTTCCGCCGCTTCCAGTTCCGCAGTCTTATTCACCACCAAACCGAACGACCCCTGGTCATCATGATTGCAAAGCAAAACCACCGTCCTTGAAAAATTGGGGTCCGGCAACACCGGGTTGGCTATCAGGAAGGATCCTTTTCCATAATCGTGATTCATAAGCTGGGATATGGACGGAACCCGTTCTCGCCCCGCCTCTTGCAGTTATAGATTGAGAGACTGCAGTTTTTTAAAGTTAGGTCCCGACCGGGCCTCCTCCTTGGCTTCCATGGAGGCGAAATTATTATCCAGATAGGCGGCGACCAGGTTGGGAAATGCCTTGGAGTCCGCCAGGGCAAGCACGCCTTTATCTCCAATTTCATTCTGAGCCAGGTCCAATTCTTCCAGTTTTTCCAGCTGGTTTTCCTCGGCTAATATTTTGGCCCCTGCATCAAGAATTTTATTGCGGTACAGGTTCAGTGTTTTAATCTTTGCAAGGATGACCGAGTTACAAATGAATCGAACGCCATCGGGGGTGATATCGTTTCCTCCCAGTTCCAGCCAGTTGACCTTTGAGAAAACCGGCGATTCCGCGAGAATTTTTACCCCATCGTCCCCGATACGATTGCCGCCCAAGTTCAAACGCTTGACCTTGGTAAGCCTTTCATCATCACCAAAAACGGTCATTCCGTTAAACCCCACGCAATATCCTTTAAGATTGAACTCCCTGCCATCCGCGGAGAGACAATCCTGGATTATTTTTTCCATGGTCTGTATCAGTTTTTCTCCGGTGAGAGCGCATGGTTCAGCGGGTTTGTATATTTCAAAATGGCTGATCGATGGCATAAAATCTCCTGGGAGCAGAAACGAACTGCTCTGTCTCTAATATGGGATCAAGTTGATAACCCAAAAAAAAACCTGTAGTTAAAAAAATTTCGGGGAGATAAAATGTTTTTTACAGGCTATTATAAGGTTGACAGAAAATCAATAATATTTTAGATTTTTTGGTTTCACCGGGAGATCATGATGAAACTGGATTTCGAAAAAATGGGGGGTCTGGTACCCGCCATTATTCAGGACGCGGAGACCGGCAAGGTCCTGATGCTGGCCTACATGAACCAGATCGCGTGGGAAAAAACCCTTGAAACCGGGAAGGCCTGGTTTTATAGCCGTTCCCGCGACAAACAGTGGATGAAGGGCGAGGAAAGCGGGAATGTCCAGGTAGTCAAAGAAATTTTCGTCGATTGCGACGACGATACAGTACTGTTAAAAGTGGAACAGGTCGGAAAAGCAGCCTGCCACAAGGGCTATGTGAGCTGTTTTTTCCGTAAACTGGGCGGTGAAGTGGAAGTGATCGAGGAAAAAGTGTTCGATCCCGAAAAAGTATACAAAAAATCAAAATAAAACCCCCATACATCAGAAATGGAACGATTAAATGAGTGGAAATGTTTTGAAATTGGGCATTCCCAAGGGAAGCCTGGAAGAAGCCACGGTCAAATTGTTTGGCAAGGCTGGATATGATATCAAGATAAAGAGCAGATCCTATTTTCCCAGCATTGATGACGATGAGATCGAGTGCATGCTGATCCGGGCCCAGGAAATCCCCCGGTATGTGGCAGATGGAGTCCTGGACGCTGGGCTCAGCGGAAAAGACTGGATCCAGGAAAACCGCGTGGACGTGGTCGAAATCGCCAACCTGGTTTATTCCAAGGCATCGACACGTCCGGTGCGCTGGGTCCTCTGCGTTCCCAACGATTCCCCCATTAAATCGGTTAAGGAACTGCAAGGGAAACGGATCGCGACTGAAGCGGTCAATATGACCGTCGACTACCTGAAAAAACATGGGGTGACCGCCAATGTTGAGTTTTCCTGGGGGGCCACCGAAGTCAAAGCCCCAAAGCTTGTGGACGCCATCGTGGAAATTACCGAAACGGGAAATTCCCTGAGAGCCAACAACCTCAGGATCGTCGACACGATCATGGAATCCAACACCCAGTTCATCATGAACAAAGAAGCTTATAAGGATGAATGGAAAAAAAATAAAGTCGACCGCCTGGTCCTCATGCTGAAAAGCGCCATGGCGGCAATCGGGAAAGTGGGGTTGATGATGAACGTGCCCAAAGCTTCTCTGGATAAGATTATGAAAATTCTTCCCCCCGGAAAAAAGCCTACTATTGCCGAATTGAGCGATAATGACTGGGTCGACCTTTCCGTCATTCTGGAGGAAAAACTGGTCCGCGAAATCGCTCCGGATCTAAAGACCGCCGGAGCCGAAGATATCGTCGAGTTTTCTCTCAACAAAATTATCCATTGACCGCCAGCGTGACGCTGGACCCAACAAGAAAAATCCCCCCTTCCCCCTTTGCTAGGGAGTTTAAATGGACCCCTCTTGATAAAGAGGGGCTGGGGTGATTATACCATTTGCTATTAAGGTCGACGATCATCGTAAACTCAAAAGCTATTAGCCATTTGGCTCCGCGCCGAGCAGGCGGAGTATCTCCGCTGGGCCGGCTCAAGAATCTGTTAGCCTATTGGCCCCGCGCCAAGCGGCGGCGAGTGGAATGAAATCAGCAGACGAACATTCCCAACCCGATTTTAATGACGAGGGCTCCCCAGAACCTTCGACGGATGACGAACAGGTTGAGGATAGTACCGACCCCGATTCTTCCGAAGAGGAATCTGCCGAATCCACCGATTCCGCGGACGCACCGGAAGCCGCTCCCATAGAAAAGAAAAAATCCGCCGTTCTCCCGCTATTGTTCTTGGTTATTCTGATCGCAGGCGGATATTTCGGGTACGGCTATTTTCAGAAGCCGCAACCCGGTAAAAGCGGTAAACCGTTTCTTCCTCCTTTAAGCTCCAAGGTTCAAACTTTTGAGAAAAAGGTCCCCCCTCCGGCCGAAATCCAGAAACTCGTCGAACCTAGACCGAACGATATGCCGGATACCGGGGAAGAAGCTACCGTGAGGCCGGAACCAAAAGTCGTCGTGCCCCCTCCGGAACCAAAGACGGTGGCCCGGATAAGCGGTGCCCCGCAACCGTTGCCGGAATCGGAAGAAATGTTCCAAGACCCCGAAATTGAAGCGATGGAGGTCGGGGAGAAAACAGAAACAATGCTTTTTGAAGAAGCGGGGACTTCGGCAGAAATGGAAGAAGAATTTGCCTCGGCTCCTCCTCGCCTGCAGGACCGTGTTTCGGGAAATGCCCCTGCCTTCGACGAACCCGTGTCCTCCCCAAAACGGAGCAAGGAAGTGACCGCCTATCTCGAATTTATCGAATCATCAATCCTGAAAGCCGTGGAGTGGACCAAGGGGGGTTTCAACAGGGCCGGGAAATGGCTTTCAGATTTTTTACAATAACAGTATTTCATCTTTCGACAAAATGATTCCATGCTCGATGCAGAAACTGTGAAACAGGTTTAGCCCTTCCATTTCCTGCTCGCCCAGGTTGTAGATGATTTTATTTTTGAGATAGTCCTCACAAATGCCTGCATCTCTTCCTGTTTCTTTGACATAATCCTCGACTACGGCATCGATGTGATCGACAGCTTCCCGCCTGACATTCAGGATAAAGTTCAGCTGATTTTTTTTCAGGATCACCTCCTGCCGAACCGCGACGACGGCGTGGACGAAAGTTTTCCCGGTGCGGTCGAACCATTCCCGGCTCAGGTCGAACACATGGATATGAGAGCCCGGACGGTATTCCAATGCCCGGTCTCCGATGATCAGTGCCGCGTCGTGG